>JBHELM010000116.1:0-30365 GCA_046352715.1 Thermoplasmatota archaeon
GCCGGCGCCGCGCGCGGCGACCAGCGCGTCATGAGCCTCGTGGAGCGCGCCACCCACCGGCTCGCCCGGGGCCTGCGCGCCCGGGCGGCAGCGGCGGGGCGGACCCTGCGGGCCCACCCGGAGCTCGACCCGGCCATCGCGGACCTGGACAAGCGCTACGCGCGCTTCGCCCTGCACCCCACCGCCCTGCCGATGTAGCGGCGACACGGCCAACTGGACCCACGAATCAGGCCTTCGTGCAATCCGTGGACTTCGTGGCTTACCGGCGCGCCCGCCGCATGTGGCCGAGGGCCGGGGCGTCCGGCACCTTGCGCTCCTCCATGTGGTAGCGGAACTGGGCGAGGAAGATGGGGTCGTCGTCGCGCCGCGGCCCGGCGGCCTTCATGCCCCACGTGCACGCGTCGTGCGTGGAGCAGCGGATCTCCACCGCCTCGCCGTTGGGGCCGCGCTTGGTGACCAGGTAACCCTGCACGGTTCTGGCAGAGGGGTGGGGGCCATAAGGCCACAGGTTCGGAGATGGGCCTGCCGAAGCGGAGTCCCCCAACCGCGAACGGCGCGAACGCACAGGGATGGCTCTTTCTGGCGTGTCGCGCCCTTCGTGGTGAGGCGGGGCGTCAGCCGGCGTGGGCCCGCAGGGCGTCCAGGCTGGTGCGGTCGAGCGCGAGGACGGTGGGGAAGCTCGCCTCGACGATGGTGGCGAACCCTTTCTCGAAGCTGGCGCGGCCGCCCGTGACCTCGTAGACGTGGTCGACGGTGTCGAGCGGCTTGTGGTACTGGTCGTAGTCGGCGGCGTTGCGGCCGCCGGCAAAGCGCAGGATGGGGATGCCGGCCTCCTTGAAACGGCGCTCGTCGGAGTTGCGGTCGTGCCGGTCCAGCACCGTGACGCCGGGCTCGGGGTAGCCGAGGGCGCGGTGCATCAGGTCGCCCGTGAAGCCGTAGAGCTCGGGGACGAAGTTCTCCCCCACCATCACGTACATCGGCCACGGCTGCCCCATGTAGGAGGCCGGCCAGTTGATGCCGGTCATGTCGTAGCCCAGGACGACGTCGTAGGTATAGCCTGCCTTGCCGCCCTTCACGACGTCGTCGACGTAGCGCTGCGAGGCGACCAGGCCGCGCTCCTCGCCGTCGAAGAAGAGGCAGGCGAGGGTCTTGTTCATCGGGACCGCGGCGAGCGCCTTGCAGAGGGCGAACTCGGCGGCGACGCCCGACATGTCGTCGTAGGCGCCGTGGACGGTCAGGGTGTTGGAGTCGTAGTGCGACACCAGGCCGATGCGGTGGTCCGGCGAGGTGGTGCCCAGCTTCGTGGCGACGACGGCGTAGAGCGGTGTGGCGGGGTTGTCGGGCAGGTCCTGCCCCTCCGCGGCGCCGGGGTAGGCGCGCACCTCGACCTCCAGGCCAAGCGCCCGCAGGCTGTCCACCAGGTGCCCGCGGAGCTGGGCGTTGGTGGGCAGGTTGCTGTCGTGCTTGGGATAGTTGGTGGAGATGTCCTCCCACCAGTCGATGGCGGCGTGGACGTCCCACTGGATGCGCGGCAGGCCGTCCAGCAGCTCCGCGGCGTAGGTTGCGTGCGCGGAGGGCGGGGGCGCGGCGGGGGAGAGGCAGCCGGCCAGGAGGGCGGCGAGGGGGAGGAGGGCCCAGGGCTTCATGCCGCCAGGAGGAAGGGTGGGCGTGAGAAAGGTTGCGCCGCCCGGCGAGGAAACCACGAATTGCACGAATGACACGAACAACGGCTCGCTCCGTTGACACGCGCGACATGGAGGGTCTGCGGCCCTCCGCGGACAAAACGTTTCGTGCAATTCGTGAAATTCGTGGTTCCTTGAGGTCAGTAGCCGCGGAACACGGTCTCGGCCGGCAGCCCCAGCCCCGCGGTGTAGGCGACCTGGTCGAGGCGGGTGGCGACGCTCTCCACCTGGTCGAGCAGGCGGGCCACCTCGGGGTCGGCGAGGCGGTAGACCTGGTTGCGGCCCTGGCGGCGGCTGGCGACGAGGCCGGCTTGGCGCAGCAGGGCGAGGTGGTGGCTCAGGTTGCTCTGCTCGTCCTGCAGGAGGGCGACGAGCTGGCCGACGCTCTTCTCGCCGCTGCGCAGGGTGTGCAGGAGGCGGTGGCGGCTGGACTCCGAGATGAGGCGCAGGAGGGCGACCGCTTCCACATGAATGGATGTTCATGCGTCGCTCTTGAGCCTGCCGGAACGGCCAACCAAGGCCTGCAAAAGCCTTCCGGGCACACCTTCAAGACCCCGGAGGGGCCAAGCAGAGGCCATGCTCGCACTGGTGGTGCGGGTCGAGGCCCCGGCCCGGCGCCAGGTCCACGGCACCGCCCTCGTCGTGGAGGACTCCCCCACCGACACCCTCGTCCTCAAGCGCATGCTGGAGCGGATGGGCTGCACCGTGGACACCGCCACCGACGGGGAGAAGGGGGTGGTGGCCGCCCTGAGCGGCGCCTACGACTTCGTCTTCATGGACGTCATGATGCCCGGCATGGACGGCCTCGCCGCGACCCGGTTCATCCACGACAAGATGGGGCCGCGCAGCCCGTTCATCGTGGCCGTCACCGCGCTGCGCTCCACCGGCGACCGGCAGCGCTGCGTCGACGCCGGCATGGACTACGTCCTCACCAAGCCCGTGCAGCGCCCCGCGCTCGAGCGGCTCGTGCAGGACTAGCTCACCTGCCTCACCGCGAAGGGCGCGCGCGAACGTTTCTCCGTGTTTTCGCGCGTTTCGCGGTTGACGGCGGTTGGACGCGTTAGGCCCGCCGCAGAATCGGCTTCGCCAGCGCCGCCAGCACGAACAGGGCACAGCTTGAGAGAGCGATGGTGGCGCCGACCGCGACGCCGTTGGCGATGGCGACCCAGAAGCCCGCCAGCACCGCCACGACGCCGAGGATGGCGCTCAGGGCGATGGCGTTGCGGAAGCCGCGCGCGAGCTGGAGGCTGGCGGCGGCGGGGACGATGAGGAGCGCGCTCACCAGCAGCACGCCCACCATGCGGGAGGCGACCACGATGGCGCACGCCGTCAGCGCCATGAAGAGGACGTTGAGGAAGCGCGTCGGCAGGCCCGCCACCGTGGCCGCCTCCTCCGAGTAGGTCATGGCGAAGAACTCCTTCTGGAAGGCGCCCAGCAGCAGGAGCAGCCCCGCGCCCACCCCGACGACCACCTGCAAATCGGTGTCCTGCACGGCGAGGATGGTGCCGAAGAGGTAGCTCGTGACGCCGCCGCCGGTGCCGCCCCGGCTCACCAGCAGGATGCCGAAGGCGAGGCCGGCGGTGAACAGGATGCCGATGGCGGTGTCGCCGCGCACGATGCGGCGCTCGCGCAGGACGTGGATGGCGAGGGCGCCCGCGACGCTGAACCCGAGCGCGACCGGCAGCGGGTAGAGGCCGAGGGCGAGGCCGAGGGCGACGCCACCGAAGCTGACGTGCGCCAGGCCGTCGCCCAGGAGGCTGAGGCCGCGCAGGACGACGAAGACGCCGAGGATGGCGCACACCACGGCGACCAGCAGCCCGCCGAGGATGGCGTGCTGGAGGTAGGCGTAGCGCAGCACCTGCTCCAGCGGGCTCACGCCTGCGCCCCCTCGCCCGGGTGGGGGGGATGGCCGTTGCGGCTGTCGTGCAGGTGCGCCACCACGTCGGGGCGCAGGCGGGGGTCGCCGTCGAAGTGGACCTTTCGGTCGAGGACGATGACGCGCTGCGCGACGTGGGCGAGGAAGTCGGTGTCGTGACTCACCAGGACGATGGTGAGGCCCCGGCTCTGGTTGAGGTCGGCCAGCAGGTGGTGGAACTCGTCGCGTGCTTGGGGGTCGATGCCGGTGGTGGGCTCGTCCAGCAGCAGCAGCTCGGGCGTCCCGGCGAGGGCCTTGGCGAGCAGGACGCGCTGGCGCTGGCCGCCGCTCAGGCTGCCGACGAGGCGGTCCCGCAGGTGCCCCACGCCGACCTCCCCGAGGGCCTGCAGCGCGGCGGCCTTGTCGGCGGCGGTGAGGCGGCGCAGCAGCCCCCGGCCCGGCACGCGCCCGATGAGGGCGACCTCCAGCGCCGTGGCGGGGAACAGCGGGTCGACGTGCGCCTCGTTCTGCGCCAGATAGGCCATGCGGCGGCGCGCGGCGGGGGTGCCGGCGGGGGAGCCGAAGGCGCGCACCTCACCGCAGCAGGCCGGCACCAGGCCGACGATGCAGCGCAGCAGGGTGGACTTGCCGCCGCCGTTGGGGCCGGCCAGGCCGACGAACTCGCCGCGGCGCACCTGCAGGGTGACGTCCTCGACGACCGTCTCGCTGCCCAGCTTGACGCAGATGTCGCGCACGTCCAGGACGGGCTCGCCGCTGGGCGGGGACGGGGCGGCCATCGGCGCGGCCATCGGCATCGCCACCCGGGAGTGCGTCATAACGTCATCCGGCGGCACGCGGCGTTTTTCCTGCTTGGCGACCCGACCAAACCACGGATTGCACGGAGGGGTGGTGGTTCCATCCGTGGAATCCATGGTTTCGGAGGGGCTTGCAGACGCATCGACGGCACCGGCTAGGCGCAGCGCATGGCGTCGCGCAGGTTGGCGAGGTTCTCGCGCTGGACGGCGAAGTAGTCGCGGCCCTGTGCAGCCTCGTCCGCTGGGATGGCCTCGATGGGGCTGAGCACGCGGGTCTCGGCGTGCACCTCCTTCGCGATGGCCTCCGCCATGCGGGGGCTCACCAGCTCCTCGAAGAAAATGATGGTGATGCCGTGCTTCTTCGCCTCCTCGATGACGTGGTTGATGGTCGCCGTGTCGGGCTCCGCCTCGGGGTCGAGGCCCTGGATGGGAATCTGGGTGAAGTTGTACTCGGCGGCCAGGTAGCCGAAGGCGGCGTGGCCGGTGATGGCGTAGCGGGTCGCGCAGTTGGCCAGCCCAGCGCGGTACTCGGCGTCGAGCTGGCGCAGGTCCGCCGCGAGGGTGTCGGCGCGGACGTGGAAGCCGGCGGCGTGCTCGAGGAACGCCTCGGCCATGGCGGACTCCACGGTGCGCGCCATCCGGGCGTAGAGGACCGGGTCCACCCAGGTGTGCGGGTCGCTCGGCAGCTCCTCCGCCTCCGCCGCGTCGGGGTTCTCGCGCAGGCTGATGCCGTCGGTGGCGGTGACGAGCCGGGTGTTGGGGGCCTGGCTGCGCGCGGCGACTATCCAGGACTCGAAACCGGCGCCCTGCACGACCAGGAGCCTGGCGTCGGAGATGCGGGCCAGGTCCGTGGTGGTGGGGTCGTAGTCGTGCGGCTCGACGCCCTCGCGGACGATGCTGGCCACGGCGAGGTCGCCGCCGCCGATGCGCCCGGCCAGGTAGGCCAGCGGGTAGAAGGTGGCCACCACGTCGGGGGCGGGCCCGCTGGAGGCGCAGCCGGGGAGGAGCGGGGCCAGCAGGAGGGCGGCGGCGAGGGCGGGCCTGTGCATGGGGGCGCCACGCCCTGGCCACGTTCATAATCCTTGGCCAATCGTTATGAAAGTTGGGGGTGTCGGCTTCGCAATGGCCGTCATCAGCGCCTCCCTGCCCGAGGACCTCGTCGCCGACATGGACGCCGCCATCGCCGCCGGCGTCTACAGGGGCCGCAGCGAGTTCCTGCGCGCCGCCGTCCGCGACCACCTGCAGGGCCG
The DNA here is from genome assembly GCA_046352715.1 of Thermoplasmatota archaeon. Classification (GTDB taxonomy): domain Archaea; phylum Thermoplasmatota; class E2; order JACPAO01; family JAHFTW01; genus JAHFTW01. The sequence continues at coordinate 5,603 of JBHELM010000116.1, forward strand.
CACCGCCATCGCCGGCCGGCACGTGCACGGCTCCATCACGCTGCTCTACCCGCACGACAAGGAGGCGCGCGTCAGCGACGTCCGGCACGCCTTCCACGACGTCGTCCTGAGCCTGATGCACACCCACTGCGAGGCCGAGACCTGCATGGACGTCCTCATCGTCGGCGGCCCCCCCGCGCGGGTGCAGGCGCTCCAGGAGACGCTGGAGCGGATGCGCGACGTCCACCGCAGCCGGCTCGTCGTGATGGCGTAGGCCAACGGGTGGCCACTGGGCATAAAGCATAAGAACGCATAACGACACATATGCAGTTGCAGGTACTGGGCATGGGGACCACCATCAACATCGAGCCCGCCCTGCGCGACCGCCTCAAGACCTACGGCACGGCGGGGGAGACCTACAACGACATCCTGAAGCGGCTCATGGACAACATGGACCGCGAGGCGTTCTTCGAGGAGGTCCGCCGCGCCGCCGCGCTGCCCGAGGGCGAGTGGGTCGGCCTGGACGACGTCGGATGACCCGGCTGGTCCGGCTCACGCCCCAGAGCGCGGGGCAGCTCCGCAGCCTGCCCCCGCAAGCGAAGGCCCAGGTCCGCAACGCCCTGCGCGCGCTGGCTGCCGACCCCACCGGCAAGCAGGGAAGGCTGGACGTGCGGCCGCTCAAGACGCCCGTTGGCCTCCCCCAGACGGTCCGCTGCCGCGTCGGCGCCTACCGCATCGCGTTCTACCTCGACACCCGCCACCTGCACGTTGTGCAGGTGTTCCACCGCTCCGAGGGCTACGCCTGGCTCGAGCGCGCCTGACCGCCGACCGCCCGCTTCAAGTCCCGCCCATCCCTCGGCCCGGCGTGGCGGAGTTCAAGGAGCCGCGCGTCGGCATCTCCAAGGTCTACACCCGCACCGGCGACCTCGGCGAGACCGGCCTCGTGGGCGGCCAGCGCGTGCCCAAGGACGACCTGCGCATCGAGGCGTACGGCACCGTGGACGAGCTGAACTCCTGGATTGGCCTCTGCCGCGCCGCCGCCCTCGATCCCCCGGCCGGGCCCGCGAGCGACCTGGCGCCGGCCCTGCTGCGGGTGCAGCACCAACTGTTCAACCTCGGCAGCATCCTCGCCACGCTCCCCGCCGACGTGGGCCCGCGCCAGCCCCGCCCCACCGACGCGGACATCGCCTGGCTGGAGGCGGAGATGGACGTCCACACGCCCTTGCTCCCCCCGCTCAAGTCGTTCGTTCTGCCCGGGGGCTCGCGCCTCAACGCGCTGCTGCACCTGGCGCGCACGGTGTGCCGCCGCGCCGAGCGGGCCTGCGTGGCGCTGCGCCGCGGCGGCGGCTGCTCCGACTTGGAGGTGCGCTACCTCAACCGCCTCAGCGACGCGCTGTTCGTGTGGTCGCGCTGGGCCGCGCACCGCCTCGGCACCCCCGAGACGCTGTGGCAGCCGAACCAGGCATGACCGTTGGGGCCGGCCTTGATATGCGGGGCCGCCGCTGCCGGCCGCGATGGCCCCCACCGGCTCCGCCGTGACCGAGGAACGCGTCGCCTTCGCATTGCCCGGCATCGTCGGCCTGCTACTGGTCTTCCTCCTGCTGGGAAGCGGCGTCGCCCTGCTGGCCCTCGGCGTCGCGGGGGCCGGCGCCGCGACGGTGCTGCCCGGCATCGCCCTCGGTGTCCTGGGTTTCCTGTGCGTCGGCGGGATGTTCGTCATCCAGCCGAACCAGGCGGAGGTGCTGGTGTTCCTCGGCCGCTACCGCGGCACGGTGAAGGAGGCGGGCTGGTACTGGACCAACCCGTTCACCAGCAAGCGCAAGGTCAGCCAGCGGGCGCAGAACTTCAACACGCCCCGCCTCAAGGTCAACGACGCCGACGGCAACCCCATCGAGATCGCCGCCGTCGTGGTGTGGCGGGTGCTGGACACCGGCCGCGCCAGCTTCGACGTCGAGAACTACGCCCAGTTCATCGAGATCCAGTCCGAGACCGCGCTGCGCCACATCACGACGCAGTACCCCTACGACGTGGGCGCCGACCCCAAGCAGCCGACCCTGCGTGGCTCCGCCGACGTGGTCGGGCAGGCGCTCAAGGACGAGCTGCAGGAGCGCCTCGCCGTCGCCGGCATCCAGGTGGTCGAGACCCGGCTGACGCACTTGGCCTACAGCCCCGAGATCGCGGGCGCCATGCTGCAGCGCCAGCAGGCCGCCGCCATCATCGCCGCGCGCAGCCGCATCGCCACCGGCGCCGTCGGCATCGTCGAGTCGGTGCTGGAGAACCTGGCCCGCAGCGGCGCCGTCAAGCTGACCGCCGACCAGAAGGCGCAGATGGTCTCCAGCCTGCTCATCGTGCTCACCAGCGAGCGCGGCGCGCAGCCCGTGCTCTCCGCCACCGCGAGCCCCTAGCATGGCCGCGCCGGTCACCCCCATCCACGACAACGACGGCTGGCTCCGTCGACACGCCCGCTAGGGAATCGCGCCCGCCGCGACCCCCCGGCTTATGACGTGTTGCCCCCGTGGCCCACATGTGAAGGTCCCCTCCGGGCTGCCCATCCACGACAACCACTTCCACTGCCGCCCCGACGGCTGGAAGGGGCTGGACGCGGTGCGGGAGTTCCTGCGCGCCGGAGGGACGAGCATCGCGCACGTCCGGCTGCCCGACTACCCCGCCACGCCCGCGGCGTTCGCGGCCTCTTGCCGTGCCCACCTCGCGTTCTCGGAGCGCATCCGCAAGGAGACCGGCTGCACGGTGTGGAGCGCGGTCGGCCCCTACCCCCTGGAGCCGATGAAGGTCGCCGAGGCGCAGGGCTGGGACGCGGCGGTCGCCTTCGGCCGCGCCTGCTACGACGTCGCGGCCCGGCTCTGCGAGGAGGGCGCCGCGCACTGCATCGGCGAGGTCGGCCGCGCGCACTTCGACGTCCCGGCCGAGGTGCAGGAGCGCCACAACGGGCTGCTGGCCTACGGCATGGCCCTCGCCCGCGACGCCGGCGTGCCCATCATGCTGCACACCGAGCACACCACGCCGGAGACGATGCTGGAGTTCGCCACGATGGCGGACAGGGCTGGCCTGCGCCGCGAGCGCGTCATCAAGCACTACTGCGGCCCCCAGGTGGGCGAGGAGGCGCACGGGCTGGTGCCCAGCGTCATCTGCGGCCGCAGCAACCTCCAGGCCGCGCTTGCGAAGGCCAATGGGCGAACCGTGGATTTCCTGCTGGAGACCGACTACATCGACGAGCCCACCCGCCCCAACGTGGTGATGCCCTGCGACACGGTCCCCAAGCGCACCCGCGGCCTCCTGGAGAACGGGACGATGACCGAGGAGCAGGCCCACCGCACCCACGGCGAGTTGCCGCGCCGGCTCTACGGCGAGGCGTAAGCACATTCGGAATGGACGTAAACCAGCATGGGCGCTGCAAAGTGCTGAGCATTGTCCGGGAGCATTTCGGCATATGTTTTTCCCTGGGTCTGCCTCCGCCGGGTGTTGAGGCACGTGGACCCCAAGCCGCTCGACCCCCACGAGGCGCTCCTGCGCGCCCTCCGGGCCCTCACGGAGGGTCACTTCGACCCCCGCGAGACCCAAGGCGCCCAGGCCAACGCCCTGGAGTCCATCGCCTGGAGCCTCGCTGGCCTCCTCGCGGAGCGCATCGAGACCGCCCCCGTGCGGCCCGCCTCGGTGCGGCCCGCCCCCCACAGCGCCAGCGCCACCAGCGACTCCCTGAGCCACGAGCTGGTCGCGCGCGGCTTCGTCCCGCTGCGGAACTAGGATTCCCCGGCGCTGCGCGGCACCCTTTGCCAGCACGGACTGGAACGGACAGGCCCTAGCTGTTGCCCACGAAGCGCAGGCCTCGCGCTGGAAGTCCATTCGCACATTCCACGCTGCCCTCCCAGACCCTTTTCCGCCTGCTGGCCGATGGGGAGGCGGTCACACCATGCAGCAGGAAATCCAGCAGCTCAAAGACCTGCCCCTCGCGCAGCTCATCGAGGCGCCCCTGAACTCCGCCATCACGGCGCAGGCATCGTCCGCCCTCACCACCGCCTCGTTCATCGAGCGCATCGGCTTCCAGCGCCGCCCGGACAGCACCCAAGCCACCGACGACGGCGCGGAGCGCGAGCCGTTCGCCGCGGACAGCGAGTACGACCTGCGCCTCGCCACCCTGACCTTCAAGAAGGAGGTCGCCAAGAAGGTGGAGCCGGAGCAGCTCAACGCCGACGGGCAGCCGAAGTACGAGAAGGTTGAGGAGACCGTCACGGTCGTCGCCCCGCTGCTCGGCTTCGTCAACGTCCCCTCCTTCGAGATCGACGCGATGGACTGGAACTTCCAGGTGAAGCTGAAGAGCCTCCAGACGCTGGCCATCGACACCAGCCGCACCAGCACGACGACCGTGAAGGCCTCCTCCGCGAGCAGCCTCGGCATCGCGCTCAAGGTGTTCAACCTCAACGTCAACACCAACATGAGCGTGCAGAGCACGACGACGACCAAGTTCGGGCTGCGCTACGGCGAGACCCACGAGTCGGAGTACAATCTCCAGATCGCCATCAAGGCGCGCCAGGCGCCGCCGCCCAAGGGCATCGAGCGCCTGCTGGGCATCGCCGAGGCGCTGGCCAAGTCCAGCCAGGACGCAGCCGACAAGGTCGCCGCGTCGGCGTGACGGGGCACCGCATGACGCAACCCTGGGAGCCGCCCCGCGCGCCGGAGACTCTGCGCCTCGGCGACTTGCTGGGCGCCCTCCTGCACGAGTTCAGCCGCGCCGCAGTGGCCAGTGACGCCACGCGTGCCTTCTGGAAGGAGGTCTACCTCGGCCACGAGGCGTTGGCGGAGGACAAGCCTGCCACCATCCGCATCGTCGAGGCCAGCCTCTCCCTGCCCGTGGCCCTCTATGAGGTGGTGGGCGGCCCCCGGCTCGCGCCAACCCTCGCCACGCACCACATCGAGGCTGCGCTCCCCGTGACCTTGGCGCCCGACGCCCGCCGCCGCTGGGCCACGGCCATACACGCGGAGGCCGTCCGGGCGGGGCCGCTGCGCCTCGACCACGGCGGCCTGCCGCAGCGCCTGCGGGAGGCGGCCCGCCGCGTGGCCGGCGCGCCCGGGCTGGACGAAGCCAGCCTCCAAGGCCTCCAGAAAACCTTGCGCGAGGCGCCGCTCAAGGACCACGCCACGCGGGTCCAGTACCGCAGCGAAGACCTGCGCGCCCTGGGACCTGAGAGGCTGCTCCGCCTCGAGGTGAAGGTCGCCTTGGACTACGTCTAGCGGGCCCAGAGGGATTCGAACCCCCGTCTGCGGGTCCGAAGCCCGCCAGTCTATCCAAGCTAGCCTATGGGCCCAGGGCGAGGGAGGAGGGGAGGGGAAGGAGGTGGAGCGGGGCCTACATCTCGTCGGCGTCGGTCTCGGCCTCGTCGTCGCCGGCGGGCTCGGAGAGGTCCTCGACCTGCTTGGCCTCGCCGCCCTCGGCGGGGGCCTCGCCCGGGGCGCCCTCGGCGGGCTCGGGGCTCGGCTCGGCGACCTTGAAGACGGGGGTCTCGTCGACCTCGATGGTGGGGGCCGCGAGGATCTCGCTCTTGGCAATCTCGATGCGGCGCAGGGGGTGGACCTTGCGGGCCTCCTTGTACATCGCGTTGGTGAGGTTGCCCAGCAGGATGTCGCCCAGGAAGCCGCTGAGGGTGTTCTTCTCGGCGGACTCGGTGAGCAGGACACCCATGATGCGGCGGATCTCCTGCGCCTGGGTGGTCTGGCAGCGGCGGTCGGTGACGGCGAAGGGCTTGACGCGGATGCGGCTGCCGTCCTTGGTCTTGAGGTCGAAGACCGCCGGGATCTTCGAGTTGCCGCGGCGGGTGAGGCGGCGGATGTAGTCGGAGGTCATGGTGTGGCCGACGAAGGTCGTCCGGGCCTGGTTGTCCACGACCTCGCCCACCTGGAAGGTGAGCTTGATGTGCATCTGCTTCATGTCGCCGGTGAGCTCGTTGAGGGGGACCTCGACGGTGCGGCCCTGGAGCTTGTCGGCCTCGTCGGCGAGGGTCTCGGCGATCTGGGCGTTGTTGAAGGCGGCGGGGGCGGCGACCTTGAACCACTGCTTGCTCTTCCAGCGGTCCTTGGTGCGGCGGGCGGCGACGCGTGCGCGGGCGAGGGCCATGGGCGCCGCGACAGGCCCCCTCTATTTCATGCCATTGTCCCAAAACTGATACAACCTGGGCGCCTGGCGGCCCCGTGCTGAACGACAACCCCATCGTCGCCTTCCTGGGCAGGCGGGGCCGCGGCGCCGTCGTGGAGGCGCTGCGCCGCAACCCGAATCGGACCCTAAGCGTGCGCGAACTGGCCCGCCTCGCCGACGTGGCGCCCATGGTCGCGAGCCGGGCGGTGGGGGAACTCCTCGTCCTGGAGGCGGTCGCCGTGCGGCGGGACGGCAAGGCACTGCGCGTGCGCTTCCTGCCGGACTCCCTGGTGGGGGGGTTCCTGGCGCGCCTCGAGGTCCCGGACCTACCGGGCCTGCCGTAGCCGGGGCGGCCGCCCGCTACATCCCGAGCAGGAACTTCACGCCGAGGTAGATGGCGACGCCGATGGCGACGACGATGAGGACCTTGATGAGGGTGAACGCGGCGCGGATGAGGAACAGGCCAATCGCGACGGCGACGAGGACGGCGACGACGCTCCACGGCACGACGCCGAACAGCGGCTCAAGGGCGAGCACCGGGTGCAGCATAGTCGGCGACCTGGCCCGGCGGCCTTAGCCATGCCGGTCCGGCAAGGCCATGAGGGACGCCCCGGGTCCCCTCGCGTGGCCGCCGACCCGCGGATGATCTGCCCGCGCTGCCGCTCCGCGGTGGTGCCCCTCCAGCAGGCTTCCGGCGAGCTGCTGTGCCCCGCGTGCCGCAACACGGGCGTCGTCGAGAATCCGCAGGCGGTCCAGTGGGGCACCGGCCAGGCGGCAGGCTATGCGAGGCCGGCGGAGAACGCTCCCGGCGCCGTCGCGTCGCTCGTCCTGGGCATCGTCTCCTTCCTGCCCTACGTCGGCATCGTGACGGGCTGGATCGCCATCTACCTGGGCAACTCGGCCCTGCGCGCCATCAAGGCCAGCCCGGGCCGCTACGACGGCGCGGGCATGGCGCAGGCCGGCCGCATCCTCGGCATCGTGGCGCTGTGCATCTACCTCGTGGTGGTCGCGGTGGTCATTGTGGCCGCCATCGTGTTCGTGCTGGTGTCGAACCTCAGCAAGAACGGCCCGTGATGGCTACTTCGCCCCGAGCGCCTTCCGGAGCCGCTTCTTGTCGAGGCGGTAGACCCACGTGTTGGGGTTGCCCTCCTCCTTGACCCGCAGGCCGAGCGTGCAGTCGCGGTGATGGCTGAACTCGAAGAGGTCGGCGACGAACTGCGGCTTCTGGCGGCCCAGCACGCGCGCCGCCTCCTCCTCGTAGGTGTCGTAATGGAAGGGGAACTTGACGCCGGTGGCGACCACCTTGATGGTGCCGCGGGTGGTGAGGCCGGTGATGCTCACCAGCTCGCCCGTGAGGACGCGGCGGTGGGCCGACTCCCCCTTCGTGGGGTTGGGGAACCAGTGGTTGCACTCGATGCAGAGCAGCTCGTTGACCTTCTCCAGGCCCTCCACGTCCTCGTGGTCCTCGAGGACGCGGATGAGGACGCCGTCCTTGAACGCCATGAACTTGTCGATGGCGTTGCAGTTGGGGCAGGCATACATGGGCGCGCCGAAAGCGTGCGGGTTTTCAAGCTCGCGTTCCGGCGCGGCTTCTCCGCATCAGCGGCGGCGCAGGAGTGCTGCGAGCGCCAGCAGGCCAACGATGGGCAGCGCCGCGCCGGGCGCGGGCGACTTGCGCGTGGACGAGCTGGAGCCGGAGACGCCGCCCGGGCCCGTGGGAGAGGCGCCGCCGTGGCCGGGTGCCCCGCCGGAGCCGGTCGGCGCCGAGCCGGGGGCGCGGGCCGCCACCGTGACGGTCTGGTTGACGGCGGCGAGCTCCGTGCCGTCGGCGGCGACGAGGCGGGCGTAGATGCGGTGGGCGCCGAGCGGCACGCCGTGCAGGTCCCACTGCGCCGACCAGGTGGCGTTGCCGGCGACCGCGACGCGGCTGTCGAGCCCGAAGCCGGCGTCGTCGATGGCGACCTGCACCAGGGCGTCGGCGGGCGGCGTCTGGTTGCCCAGGGCCGCGCTGCCCTCGATGGCGGCGGTGCCGTCGCCGCCCGGCCGCACGGTGGAGCCGGCGAGGGGCGAGTGGATGGCGATGCGGCCCGGCGTGGGCGGGACCGGGATGGCGGTGAGCGGGTCGCCCTCCAGGACGAGCTGGAGCTGCAGCCCGGTGGCGGCGCGCACCATGTCGAGGCCGTGCGCCAGGGTGGTGCCCTCGAAGTAGGGGATGCCCTCCACGACGGTGCCGTGGGTCAGCACGCCGACCGCGGCGCCGCCGCGCAGGGCGTTCGCGGCGTCGGGGGTGCCGATGGCGACGCCGGAGCCGGAGTCGCCACCCGTCGAGGAGCCCATGGCGGAGAAGCTGGTGCCCGCCGGGGCGCCGAAGATGGAGGAGGGGCCGAGCGACACGGCGGTGCGGCCCTGGTCGGCGGGGGTGCGGCTCGCCACGCCGCCCACGGGCGAGGGGCAGCAGTAGGTGCCGTGGCCGTAGTGGACGAGCGTGTCGCCGAACGCGCTGGGGTCGTAGCCGGTGGGGCCGCCGAACTGCGGCATCGCCGGGCGCAGCAGGCCGTGGTGCTCGGCGGGAATCTCGATGATGCCGAAGTCCTGGCCGGGGCCGCCCGACTCGGTGTAGGTGACGGGGGCGTAGCCGTCGCCCGCGACGAGCTTGACGTAGGTGCCCTGGCCGAGGGCGTTGTCGATGCACTCCGCGACGCAGATGTCCACTTCCTGGTCCACCTTGTCCGGGTTGGCGGCGCCGGTGTAGGGGGTCGGGTCGGCCTCGTCGCGCACGAGGCAGTGGCCCGCCGTGGAGAGGTAGTAGGTTGCGGTGGCCGGGTCGCGCAGCAGGAACGCGGCGGTGCAGAGGAAGCCGCCGGAGGCGTCGGCTGTGGCGCGCTGGTGCAGCCCCGAGCCCGGCCCGATGCCGTCCTGGATGGTGGGCGGCAGGGAGGGGTCGGACGAGGCGCTGGCGTCCCCGAGGAAGCGGGCCGGGCGGTGCGTCTCCGGCTCCATCAGGACATGCAGCGCGGAGTCCGCCGGCAGGCCGCCAGCCGCGCCCGCGACGTCGGCTCCGCTGGAGGTGCCGAGCAGGAGCAGGGCGAGTGCAGCCACGGCCACCAGGCGCGGAAGCATACGGCAACCGCTACCGGGACTCCGAACGGCATAAGGTTTGCCGTCAGGGACCCGGAACGTCACCGCCGGACCACCCATCCGCCGAACGCCGAGGTCACTGGGATAGCCTCTTTTTTGGGGGTGAAAAAGTCCCCATTTCGGCGTTCTCGGCGTCCTCTGCGGACAGTGCACGGAGCTAGAACAACAGGTGCGGCGCGAGCTTGGCCACGATGGCGGAGTCCTGCACGATGGCGGCGAACTCCTCCACCGACGCGGGCCGCTTCACCTTGATGTCCAGCGCACGCTTCTTGCCGATGCCGGGCAGGCACTCGAGCTGCTTGACCGAGGCCGTCGGGACGTGGAACGGCACCGGGACGCCGGTGAGGCTGCGGTAGCCGTGGTCGGTGACGAGGACGTCCACGAAGCGGTCCACCTCCGTCTCGTAGGGGATGCCCACCAGCAGCGCGTAGGTGGCGATTTGGCGACCGTAGGTGAGGCCGGGCTCGACCTTCTCCAGGTAGACCGACTTGAGCACCGTGCCGGCGGGGGCGACCTCGCGCAGGACGTCGCGGTCGAAGTTCTCGCGCACCGCCTTCTTGTGCTTGATGAACGTTGACTTGAGCTTCGGGTCGATGGTCTCCTTCTGGCCGCGGATAGGCAGCAATTGGCGGATGTTGAGGCGGCGGATGCGCAGGCCCGACCTCTTCAGGTCCATGAGGAACTGCCAGTTCAGCTCGTACGTGGCCGCCGTCTCGCCGGGCAGGCCGTAGAGCAGGTTGAGGCCGGGCAGGCAGTAGGGCAGGCCGTTGGGGCCGCGCATCCCGGACTCCTCGTTGAGGATGCGAATGGCCGCCATCGTCTGCTCTGCGGTGGCGTTGAGGTTGTTGGCCTTGTGGACGGCGGGGTCGGCGGACTCCAGGCCCATCGCGGCGATGTTGCCGTCGGTGCCGTGCTCGACCAGCAGCCGGGCGATGGCGCGCCCCTCGTCGGGGTGGATGGCGAGGATGGCGGGGTTGCAGTTATCGATGTGCAGGACCTTCCGCAGGGGCGCCGCCTCCTTCACGCCCACCAGGAGCCGCTCGGTGGCGGGGACGTTGGGCTTGGGCTCGTCGGTGAGGCCGACGCCGATGGCCTTGTAGGTCCAGAAGCAGGACTGGCCGCCGAGGCGGAAGTGGCGCACCCCGGCCTCGTGCAGCAGCCGCACCTCCTCCACGATGTCCTCCTCGTCGCGGTACCACGGCTTGGTCTTGGCGTCCTTGCAGAAGCCGCAGCCGCCGGAGACGTAGTGGACGCAGCCGAGGAAGGTGTCCAGCTCCGCCATCAGGATGCCCGCGTCCATGTCGGGGTGCTGGGCCACGATGGGCACCCCGGCGTAGGCGTGGCGGCTCCACTCCTGGGTGGTGCGGTGGCGGTTGACGACGGTCTTGCCAGCGAAGAGGTCGGCGATGGCGGCGTCGCCGTCGCGCGTGATGAAGTGGTCGATGTGGTCGCCGAGCTTGTGCGCCCGCGTCGTGCCGTGCCCGCCGCCGCCATCCGCGAACCCGAAGGCCGCGTTGGCGCCGAACAGGATGCGCTCCCCCTTGAAGTCGCGGAACAGGTTGATGGTCTCGTCGTGGGTGATGGGGGTGCCGCGCAGGTACTTCCCCGGCACGACGCAGGAGGCCAGCACCGCCAGGGCGTCGCCGTGCAGCTCGCGGGGCCGCGCGCGCAGGCTGTCGATGGTGTGGTACTCCACCTCCACGCCCTGCGCCAGAGCGGCGCCGGCGGCGTAGCGGGCGTGCGGCGAGATGTAGGGCGGAACGCCGAACGCGGAGGGCTCGTCGACGTAGCCGTCGACCAGGACCAGCTTCGTCACGGGCTCTGCGTCCCTGCCGCGCTACTTCAGGCTTGGGGTCGGGACGGGCGACAAAAGGAGAACGAGGGAGGAAAGAGAGGGAAAAGGCAGGCTTGGGCTTGGCCTTAGGCGAGCGGGGGGCACGAGGCGCCGGCCGTGAAGCCTGCGGGGACGCTCACGAGGACAATCCACGTCGGCTGGCCGAGGTTCAGGGTCTTCTGGTAGATGTAGTTCGTGACGTTCCCGGTCAGGTTGCCGTCGGTGACGATGATCGTCAGGGTGCAGCGGCCGGAGGCGGCGATGACGCAGTTCAGCTCGCCGTAGCCGGCGGGCGCGAACGAGTCGTTGGCGAAGCAGCCGGTCCCGTTCGGGATGACGACCGCGGCGGCCGACGCGGCGGGGGCGGTCGTGAGGGCCAAGAGGGCCAGCGTGATGCCGGCGAGTCCGAGAATCTTCTTGTTACTCTCCTTGCTTGTCATGGGTTCACCAAAGTTCCCACCAAAGTGGGCTCGCGCGCAACCTTTTTTGGGCATTTAACCCCTGGCCACAGGAGGTTTGGTGATTTCACCGAAATCGTAGGGGAAGGTTTCAGGGAATGCCAAAAAAATGAAAAGAGGACCTCAACTTCGTGCTGGGCTTCCCCAGGGGCCTCCCGGGCAGGCCCTTCTGGGAACACGGCGACGCCCCGGCGCGGGTGGCGGAACGGGGGTGTCCGGCGGGGTCCCCAGCGCGGCTAGGCGCCGGGCGGCAGCGCGGCCAGGGGGGCCAGCGCCGCGAGGACGTCCTTCGCCGCGGCCGCGGGCGACGACGCGCGCACCGTGGCGTGGGGGACGGTGGGGTGGGTGGCGCGCACCCGGGCCTCGGCCCTCACGACGGCCTGCGCGTCCGCGGGCTCGGCGGGGAGGACGGCGACGAGGCGCTGCACCAGCTCGCGCTCGGCGGCGTAGCGCGCGAAGAGGGTGCCGTTCTCCAGCACCATGGCGCGGTGGGCCTTGCTGCCCGGGACCTCGTCGAAGGCGGCGCAGTGGACGATGGCCTGGCACTCCGAGGCGGCCGGCTCCAGGGAGCCGCCGAGGTCGATGCGGCCGGGGAACACGCTGACGCGGGGGTGCTGGAAGGGGTCGGCGCCCGGCTCGACGCCGAAGGCGCGCACATCGTGGCCGGCGTCGGCAAGGGCGCGCACCACGGCGGCGCCCACAGGATTGGTCGGACCGGTGACGAGGACCCGCATCGCGGCGCGCAAGGCCACCGGGGAAAAGGGCTTTGGGAAGCCTCCTCTGCCCGCCTCTTCCCTCCAAACCACGGATTCCACGGATTGCACGGATGCCTTTGCTGGCCGAAGCCTGCACCAGGTCCGGTCTGCTCTCCGCCCAGCTCGGCGAACCGCGGTTCGGCGAACTTGGCCAACGGCTTCCTCCATCCGTGCAATCCGTGGAATCCGTGGTTTGGGAAGAGGGATGCGCAACGGGGTTAAGCGCCCCGATACTGCCCGCCGCGTGGCCTTCCGGCTTGTCGACCACACCGCGGACCTCGGCATCGAGGCGGAGGGCGCCAGCCTGGAGGAGGTGCTGGAGGACGTGGCGCGCGGCCTCACCGCCGTGCTGTCCGGCCACAAGGACATCCACGCCCTGGGGCGACCCGACCGCGAGCTCTCCTTCGCCGTGGAGGCGCCCGACCGCGTGGCGCTGATGGTCGCGTTCCTCTCCGAGCTGCTGTGGCACTTCGAGTCCCAGGACCTGCTCTGGCTGGGGGGCGGCGTGCGCCTCGGCACGGGCCGGGAGGGCATCGCGCGGCTGGAGGCGCGGGGCAACGCGGTGCGGCACGACCCCGCCCACCACGGCCGCGGCGTCGAGGTGAAGGCGGTCACCTACCACGACGCTCGGCTGGAGACGGCGGGTGGCCGGTGGCGCCTGCGGGCCCTGCTGGACATCTAGCGGATGGACAAGGTCGTGGATCCCCGCCTGCCTGCGCTGTGCAGACGCCGCCCGCAATGCGGCCAAAGCGGAGACATGTGCACATTCTTGCCGCCCTTGCCGCATTGCTGAATCCCGACTGGCAGATATAGCCAAAGTGGAGCCATGCCGGGGGGGACGCCCCACGCAGGGCCGGGAAAGGGCCATGGCAGCGTGCCAGCGCCTGTCGCGACGGGCGGCTTGAAACCTCCTTGGCAAATGTGGCCAGCAATGGCGACTCTCTTTGCCAGCGTGACCGGTCTTCACGCATTGGCAAAAATATCCGGATTCGGTTCCCGCCCCCTGCCACCCTGGTGGCTGGATTGGATGCGACCATGAACACCCTAGCGTACGCCATCGCCCTTGCCGCGACCGCCTTCCTCCTGACCGCCGCGGGGAGCGCCGAGGCCTTCCCCCAGGTTAGCGTCGGCTACCCCATCGAGGTGACCTGCTCCCCGTACACCTGGGTCGGCCACCCGGTCCCAGTCCCGGTCCTCCACCCCGAATGCATCAAAATCCACCCCTGAGAAAGAGCCAAAAGCTGAGCCCGGCATGGTAGACCCATGCGCGCGCGGGTCCGCGGGTGGGTGGCCTTGGCCTTCGCCCTCCTTTTCCTCCCCACCGCGCAGGCCGACGCCACGCTCTCCCTGCGCGCCTCCGGCCTCGACCTGCACGGACCCGCCGACGTGACGGCCGCCCTCTACGGAGCCCTCTTCCAGGACGACGCCTGCCCCACCCTCTCCGTCAACGGCACGGCCGACCACATCCACGTCGACCTGGACCGCAACATGGCCCCCTACGTCGTCGCCAACCCTGTCCCCGGCTCCGAGAACGGGACAGCTCCCCTCCCCTCGCTCAAGGGAATCAACGAAGGGAAGCAGGACAGCCAGTCCCTCGACTTCGACGACGCCCGCATCCAGGTGACCCAGGCACAGCCCGGCTGCCGCCTCGTGGCCTGGGCCGAGGCGGGGGAGGAGGCGGGCATCGGCCTGCCCCGCGGGCCGGCCTCCCTGCGCGCCGCCGGCAAGGAGGACGCCATCTCCCACAGCGGCCACGCCAGCGACCGCTCAATCAGCCTGGACCCCGCGGACCGGCTGCTGGTGTCCGCCGCCGGCGCCGGGGCCGCCACGCTGGCCGGCGCCCTCCACCTCAGCGTCTGGATGGCGACCCTCGACATCCAGTCCCCCCGCGGGTCCTTCCACGCGGTCCTGGGGCAGGAGATGCGGGACGCGGAGCCGCCCGCCGGCGCGCCTCCCACGCAGTTCATCAAGAGCCAGACCGACAGCGAGGCGTTCCTCCGCCTCGAGGGCACCAGCCTGGACCTGTCCCGGCCGCCCGCCAGCCTGCTGGCGTTCCGCGCCCACTTCGACAACCCCGACGGCAGCGCCGACCTCAAGGACGCCGTCATCCTCTCCTCGGGAGCCCCCTCCCTCGCCTCCACCCCCCTCAAGGGCCCGCGCGGCGACGCGCAGGCGCGGGACGACCTGCTGGAGGCCACGCTGACCGGCGGCGAGCTCACGTTGAACAACGGCCACACCGTCGCGCTGGGCGGGAGCTTCCCGCTGTGGCCCCTGTGGACGGGCGGCCTCCTCCTGGTCACGGCCCTCGGCGCCCGCCGTGGGGCGCTGCTGGGCATGCGCAGGGCGGCCGACCAGGACGCGTGCGAGCGCGCGGCCCTCCTGGCGGGCCTGGTCTGGCCGGCCAACGCGGAGAGCCGCACCACCCGCGTGGTGTGCCTGCTGCGCCTGGGCCGCCTGGAGACCGCCGGGCGCGCCCTGCAGCCGCGGCGCTGGCGGCGCCACCAGGCGACCCGCAGCTTCCTGCAGGCGCGCCTCGACGCGAGCCGCGGCGACCTTGACGCGGCGCGGCGCCACCTCACCGACTGCTTCCTCCTCGCCCCCGCCTTCGTCGCCGACGCGCGCGCCGACCTTGCCCTGCACGGCATCGTCGAGGGCGCGCTCCTGCGGCTGCACCAGCTCCAGGCCTCCTCGCGGGAGGGCTACGCATGATCCTTGCCGTGTTCCGCGACGGGGAGGCCACCCGGGTGCGCATCCAGGCCGCCGTCGCGGCGAGCCCCGGCATCAACGTCCGCCAGCTCTGCCAGAGGCTCGACCTGGCGTGGAGCACGGTCTCCTACCACCTCGGCGTCCTGCGCCACCGGCAGGCGGTCCACGTCACGAAGGACGGCCGCGACCTGCACCTGTTTGCAGGCGACGTCCCGCACGGGGTGCGCACGGCGCTGCGGGTGCTGCGCGACGACGACGCCGAGCGCGTCCTGGGCGCGGTCCTGGCGAACCCGAACCAGGGGGTCTACGGGCTGAGCGCCTCGCTGGGCCTCTCGCACAAGGTGGTGCGCAAGCACCTGGCCCGCCTGAAGGATGCCGGCCTGGTGGAGAAGCTGGGGGAGTACCGGCCGCGCTACCGCAGCACGGTCGAGGCGAGCTACTTCCTGGAGGACGAGGGGCTGGAGCGGCCGGAGCCGCTGCCCGAGGAGCCGCTGCTGGAGCCGCCGCTCTGACACGGGCGCGCAGCAGTGTCCGCGCCCGAAGCAGCGTCGGCCAACCTTTGGTCAGCCCTGCTTCCTTAGAGTTTCCACTTTGGTCCAATGGTCTTTATCTAGGGGAAGCGGTGGACCAGCCCGCCGGCGGCCCTCCCGCCCCGGCGATTGGTGGTCCGAGATGAAGTTGCTTCCAGCCGTCGCTGCCTTGGCGTTCGTGGGGCTCGCGCTCCCGGCCACGGCCACTCCCCCCGTGCCCAACATGCTTGCCCAGGCGACCCTCCAGCCGGGAGGCGTCGCCGTCGCCTGGAGCGCCCCCGGCGCCCAGGTGGATGGCTACGTCGTGCAGCGCAGCCACGCCGGCCTGCCCTTCACCGCCATCGCCACCGTCGGCAGCGGCACCTTCTCCTTCCTGGACGGCGACGGCGACGTGTCGGACATCTACCTCGTCGACGCCGTCGTCCAGGAGGTGCACGCCTTCACCAGCAACCCCGCGCCGGTCCTGCTCATCGTGAACTGCCCCTGGTTCACGGGCGACACGCCGCCGGACGTCAACTGCGAATGCTTCCCGTGCCCCGGATGACCGAAACCTTCCTGAGACATCCCGGCATTGTGGCTCCTGGCTTGACGGTCGCATGAAGGTCTCCCTGATGCTCCTGGCGGCGCTGCTGCTGGCCCCCCTCGCGGCGGCCCAGCCCAGCCTCCAGGGCCAGTTGACCGCGACCGCCGTGACGGGCAGCGTCGCGCCCCAGGTCAATGGCCGGGGCGTCTTCCTGGGCTTCTTCCAGGGGCCCGACCAGCCGGACGTCGGCTGGAGCCTGCAGGGCAACTCCCTGCTGGTCGACCTCTCCACCTACACCGTCTCCACGGTGACGCCGGCCTACGCGAAGGAGTCGGAGCCGCAGCACGCGATGCAGAGCTACACCCTGGCGACGGTGGAGCCGACGCTCAGCACGAAGCCGGCCGCGAACGCGCACGAGTTCTGGATGATGGTGACGCCGCTGCGCAGCGACCCGCAGAGCGGCTTCCGCGTCGCGGGCGCCCTGCCCACCGGGGAGCTGCAGCCGCTCGGCGAGGCCTACTACATCAACGACGCCAACCACCCGGCGCCGCGCTCGTCCGCGTCGGCGCCCCAGGACGGCTCAGGGGTCGTCAACGTGCGCTACCGCTCCGTGCAGCCCGTGCTGGAGTGGAAGCCGGGCGGGGCCAGCGGGGCGTGGACCGTGCGCGGCGACTTCGTGCTCACCGTCTACCAGACCGACTTCCAGGTCACGGGGAAGGACGGCCAGAGCGACCACTACTCCACGGGCGACGACGACCCCGGCTTCACCCTGGCCAAGCCGGCGTACGACTACAAGGAGACCCGCGCCGACCTCACCGTCCACGGCGGCGTCCTGACGCTCCTCCCCAACGGCCGCAGCCTCCAGGTGGATTTCGCGGAGCTCGCGGCCGCCGCCCACGGCGCCCTCGACTTCGTGAACGCGCGCGGCAGCCTCGCCCTGCCCTCCGGGGAGCACCCCCTGGCCGGCCAGGTCCACCTCGAGGCGGACGACGTCCGGCTCGACCTGGCGCCCCGCGGCGACCTGGTGGAGACCCGGTTCAGCGGGACCGTGAGCAGCGTCGCGGTCGACGGGCGCGCCGTCCCCCTCCCCGCCTCCACCCTGATCTCCCCCAAGGCGTCGCAGGGGCTCCTGCTGGGCTCCCTCGCTGCCTTCGCTGCTGTCTCGATTGCCTTCACCGTCCTGGCCGTGCGGAAGAAGACGGACCAGGCCCTCCTGCTCGCCCGTGCCCAGGCGTTCTTCGAGGTGGGGCGCCACCGGGCCGCGCTGCGCGCCAGCCGCCGGCTGCTGCGCCTCCACCCGGGCAGTGTCGACGCCACCACGCTGGCCGCCATGAGCCTGGTCCGCCTGGGGCGCTCCGGGGAGGCCAAGCTGCTGCTGGAGCGCGGGCTGGCCTCCGGCGCCGAGCACCAGGGGCTGCTCTGCATGGTGGAGGCGCTGGTGCTCTTCCACCAGGGCAACCCCCGCCTGGCGGCGCAGCGCCTCCAGGAGGGTTTCAATACCTACCCGGCGTTGAACAACGAGTTGGCCGCCGTCGACCTCCTCGACCAGTTGCTGCTGCACGCCGCCGATTCCCCTTCCGAACCTTCCTCCCCCCTCCCCCACGTGGTGTCCCCATGATGCCCTTCCTGCAACCCCTGCTGGCTCCCCTCTGGGCAACGGTGAAGGAGCGCGCCCCGGGCCGGGTCCTGAAGCACCCCCTGCGGCAGCGCATCCGCGACGCCGTGCAGACGGCGCCCGGCATCCTCCCGCAGACCTTGGCGGCCCAGCTCGGCTGCAACCGCAGCACGGTGCGCTACCACGTGTCGCGGATGCAGGCCGCCGGCATCCTGCGCGTCGTCTCCTACAACCAGCGCGCCCACCTCTTCGTCAGCACGATGACGCCGGAGGACCAGGATGCCTTGGCGGTGCTGCAGCGCGGCCGCACCTGGGACCTGGCGCGCCAGGTGGCGCTCAACCCGGGCCAGCCGCAGTGCGACCTGACGACCAACCTGCACATGAGCCGCAAGATCCTGCGCAAGTACGTCGACCGGCTCTTGCAGAAGGGCCTCATCCAGGAGGTCGACGACCCGCCGTTCCTCACCTACTTCCCGACGGCGACGCTGCGCGAGATGGTGGACCAGTGGGGGCCCACGCCGCCCCCGCCGGCGGAGCCGCCCCTGGTCGAGGCGGCCACCGGCAAGACCAGCAACGTCCTGGAGACCGGGTCGGGAACGCACGGCGACGAGCGCTAGACCGGACGGCCAGCAAGCGCGGGACTCCTGCAGTGACCGAAGCGCGGCCTACGTCTTGGCGGCGGGCTTGCCAAGCTGCGGCGGCGCCTGCGGCTTGCCCGGCGCATGTCCCTTCGCCGGGAGACACGCCTCGCAGTCGTTGCACTCGCAGGCGCCCGTGCAGCAGTCGCACTCCTCCAACTCGGGCTCCGGCTTGTGGACCATGCAAAGCGGCGGATGCGCCAGCGGTTCCAAACCGTTGCTGTGCGCGCAGGAGAATAGGGCTGCGCGGAGTTGGGCCGAGCCGCAGCGAAGACGGCTCTGCTCCTTTCCGCGCAGACCAACGAGCGGAGGCCGCAGGTCGAAGCGAGTGGGGCTGCGCGGATTTGAACCGCGGTCTATAGGTCCCGAACCTACAAGTATACCAAGCTAGCCCACAGCCCCTTTCCCGTTCCAGGCGAAGGTTCGTGACCCTGTTGCGGGGCCAGCGGCGCGGCCAAACCGGGGGCCTATGTAAGCGCGCCGCTCACTGGGCGCGGCGGCGCAGCAGGAGGGCGATGCCCAGCAGGCCGAGCGCGAGGAGGCCGAGGGAGGGGCCGGGGACGAGGACGGTGCGCTGGGTGGGCTCGGGGATGACCGCGACCTGGTGGTCGCCGGCGGGGATGCGGACCTCGAGGGTGGCCTGGGCGCCGAGGAGCTCGCCGCCGGGGACGGCGCGGGTGCCGAGGAAGTGGGTGGGGTAGTGGGCGACGGCCTGGTAGGTGTGGTTGCCGAGGGTCCAGCCGGGGAAGTTGGGGGTGGCGCGCCAGCCGCCGTCCTGGTCGGAGTACTCGAGGGGGACGCTGGGGGAGCCGTCGCTGGCGCGCAGCTCCATGGCGCGGATGCAGTCGAAGGCGCGGCCCTTGTCGTAGTCGGCGGCGCAGGGCGGGATGCGCTGGCTGCCGGCGCTGGCCTTGACGAGGACCTGGTCGATGGCCTCGTCGAGCTTGTTGCCGGAGGGCCAGTTGACGTCGAGGACGTGGCCGACGGTGACGTTGGTGAGCTGGCGGCCGGTGTGGCCCTTGCTGTCGGTGGCGGTGGCGGTGATGGTGTAGCGGCCGGCGGCGGTGGGGAGGGTGGCGCGCAGGTGGTCGGGGCCGACGGTCTCCAGGGGGAGGGTGAGGGGGGCGCCGTCGCGGGTGGCGGTGACGTCGAGCTTGGCGACGCGGCCGTTGTCGGTGGCCAGGACCTCGACGGTGACGGGGGCGCCGGCCTCCTGGACGGGGGGGCTGGCGTAGATGAAGACCTGGGGCGGGGCGATGTCGGTGACCGGGGGGTTGACGGCGAGGACGAAGAAGCTCAGCCAGGTGAAGAAGAACAGGAAGCCGGTGCCGACCCACTCCTTGCGCTTGAAGTGGGCGACGTCGGCGCCGAGGCGGGGGTAGAGGAGCTTGAGGGCGTAGCCGAAGCCGGCGCAGACCAGGAGGCCGAGAAACCAGCCGAGGTCGGTGCCGCCCACGGCGA
This sequence comes from Thermoplasmatota archaeon, assembly GCA_046352715.1. Taxonomy (GTDB): domain Archaea; phylum Thermoplasmatota; class E2; order JACPAO01; family JAHFTW01; genus JAHFTW01. The sequence continues at coordinate 25,385 of JBHELM010000116.1, forward strand.
GGAAGGCGGCCCAGCTCACGGCGGCGGCGACGATGCCCCACACGAAGAGGATGGCCGTGGTCTTGAAGGAGACCAGCTCGCGGTGGATGAAGGCGTCCTCGTCGAAGTCGGGGGGCGTGAACTCGTACCCGTCGTCCTTCCTGTCCTCGGCCACGCGGCGGCCACAGGGAAGTCCTTCAAAAAGGTGGGCTCCGTCGCCGAACGCCTTGAAGCAGGGGATGACGAACGTGGACGTGGCCGCCCTGGCCGCGGAGCTGGCCCCCCTTCTCGTGGGGGCGCGCCTGGAGAAGGCGTACCAGCCGGCGAAGGACCGGGTGCTGCTGCGGCTGCGGCGCAAGGGGATGGGGCGCATCGACCTGCTGTTCGAGCTGGGCAGGTTCCTCACGGTCACGAAGCGGCCGCCGGAGAACCCGGACAAGCCGAGCATGCTGGCGCAGGTCCTGCGCAACACCCTGGAGAACACGCGGGTCGTCGGCCTCGCGCAGATTGGCTTCGACCGCCTGGTGCGGATGGACCTGGAGCGCGGCGACGGGCGGCGCGCGCTTGTCTTCGAGCTGTTCGGGGACGGCAACCTCCTGCTGCTCGACGCGGATGGCACCATCGCGCTGCCGATGCGGGGCGGCGACTTCGGGGCGCGCAGCCTGCGCAAGGGCCAGCCCTACCTGCCGCCGCCCGGCTCCGCGCTGCCCTTCGGCCTCGGCGAGGCGGGGCTTGCGGCAAGGCTGGCGGCGGCCAAGCGCGACCTGGTGCGCTGCCTCGCGCTGGACCTCGGCTTCGGGCCGCTGTGGGCGGAGGAGCTCTGCCTCCGCAGCGGCGTCGACAAGAACACGCCGACGGCGAAACTCACCGGGGAGCAGGTGCGGGCGGTCCACGCCGCCCTGGAGCGCCTCGGCAGCGACATCGCGCGCAACGACCTCGCGCCGGCCCTGGTCTACGCGCAGGAGGACGGCAGGGCAGCCCTCGTCGACGCCGTGCCGTTCCCGCTGCTGCGCTATCCGGCGCCGGCCTACAGCCACGAGGAGGCGCCCAGCCTCCGCGCGGCGCTCGACCAGTTCTTCGTCGGCACCGTGGACGCGGGCGACGGCGAGGAGGAGGCCGAGGACCCGCGGCAGGCGCGCCTCGACGAGGCCCGGGCGAAGGTGCAGCGGCAGGTGGACCAGGTCGCCGGCGCCATCGCGGGGTTCGTGGAGGAGGAGGCCCGCCACAAGGCGGACGGCGAGGCCCTGTACGCCAGCTTCGGCGAGGTGCAGGGCATCCTGGACGCGCTGCACAAGGCGCGGCAGGAGCGCTCCTGGGCCGAGGTGGAGCGCGCCCTGGCGAAGGGCCGCGCCGAGGGCAACCCGTTCGCCAGGCAGGTCGCGGAGCTGCGGCCGCACAACGGCACCGCGCTGCTGCGGCTGACCCTCCAGGACGGCACGCCGCGCGACGTGGAGGTGGACCTGCGGCTCACGGTGCAGGAGAACGCCGAGGCGTGCTACGCCGCCGCGAAGAAGGCACGCAGCCGCCGCGAGGGCGCCGACAAGGCCCTCCAGGACGCCAGGGAGCGCCTGCGCGAGGTCGAGGAGAGGGGGCTCGACGCGTTTGGCGCGGCGCCCGCCAAGGTGGAGCGCGTGAGCCGCCACTTCTGGTTCGAGTCCTACCGCTGGACCGTCACGCCGCACGGCCTCGTCGCCGTCGGCGGCCGCAACGCCAGCCAGAACGACGCCGTGGTGAAGAAGTACCTGCGCGACGGCGACCGCTACGTCCACGCCGAGATCCACGGTGCCCCCAGCATTGTCGTGCGCCCCGCCGAGGGCACCGTGCCGGAGATTCCGCCCGACGACCTGCGCGCCGCCTGCCACTTCGCCGTCGCCGCGAGCCGGGCGTGGCGCCAGGGCGGGGCCGCGACCGCCTACTGGGTCAACGCGAGCCAGGTCAGCAAGACCCCGCGCTCGGGCGAGTACGTCCCGCGCGGCGCCTGGATCATCCACGGCAAGCGCAACGTCGAGCCCGACCTGCCGATGCGGTGGTGGGTCGGCCGCCTCCACCTCGACCCGCAGGGCCGCCCCATTCCCCGCGACCAGGCCGCCGCCGCGCCCAAGGCGTTCGCCAAGCTCGTCGGCGGCACCCGCGAGTCGCTGCTGCCCTACGCCGAGGGCCTGCTGGAACTGGTGCCCGGCACGATGGACCCCGCCGATGCGGCGCAGTTGCTGGTGGAGCGCTTCGGGGTCAGCAACGAGGAGGCGCAGGCGGTCCTGCCGGCTGGGCCGGTCGCGTTCGTGGAGGCCTGACCATGCGGAACCACGAATTTCACGAATTGCGCGAAGAGCGTCCGTTCGTGCAATCCGTGGGTTCAACGGGGTCGGCTTCCTGGAGGCCCGACCATGTGGAACCACGAATTTCACGAAGGGCGTCCGTTCGTGCAATTCGTGAAATTCGTGGTTTCGGAGAGGGAGAAGCATGAGGCTGCTGAAGAAAGACGTCGCAGAGGGGTTCCTCCACCTCCAGGTCGACAGCCTCGACGACCTCTGGACCCTGCGCAGCCTCATCCAGGTGGGCGACCGCGTGACCGCCGACACCGTGCGCACCGCCGAGTCCACGGGCGACAAGCTGCGCGAGGCGAAGATGGAGAAGCGCCGCGTCCGGCTCGGGGTGCGCGCCGAGTCGGTGGAGTGGCACGACTTCGACGACCACCTGCGCGTCCTGGGCCCCATCGAGGCGGGCCCGCAGGACATGGGCCGCCACCACACCCTCATCGTCCGCCCCGACGGGATGGACGTCCAGGTGCAGGCGCGCCGCCCCTTGCAGCCATGGCAACTCCGCCTGGTCGAGGAGGCGGTGGCGCAGAGCGGCCGCCCGCACCTCCTGCTGCTCGCCATCGACGACACGGAGGCGCAGTTCGCGGTCCTCAAGTCGTACGGCATCCAGATGCTCGGCAGCCTCCCCAGCGCGGGGCAGGGCAAGCGCCACGAGGGCGCCGCCGAGGCCAAGCGGCAGTTCTACGCCCAGACGCTGGAGAGCCTCAGGCTGCTGCGCCCCGACCCGAACATCCCGCTCATCGTGGTGGGGCCCGGCTGGTGGCGCGAGGAGTTCCTCGACTTCGCGCGCTCCAAGGCGCCCCAGCTCGCGGCCGGCGCCGTCACCGAGCGCACCAGCGGCGGCGGGCGCGCCGGCGTCCACGAGGCGGTCAAGCGCGGCGTGGTGGAGCGGGTCGTGCGCGGCCACCGCGTCGCCACCGAGCACGCCCTCGTCGAGGAGCTGATGGACCGCATCGCCCGCGGCCACTCCGCCGCCTACGGCCCCGCCGAGGTGGAGCGCGCCCTCGCGACCGGCGCCGTGGAGCACCTGCTCGTCACGGACCAGGTCGTGCGCGCCGGGCAGGCCGCCGAGGCGCTGCACGCGGCGGAGCAGGCGCGCGCCCGCATCACCATCCTCTCGACCGGCCACGAGGCGGGGCAGCGGCTCCAGCAGATGGGCGGCTGGGCGGCGTTCCTGCGCTTCGCGGCCTAGCTTCCTTCACCGCGAACGGCGCGAAGGCTGGGGTCTCACGACTTGATGAGCGGCGTGTCGCGGTGGGGGTGCCCCTCGCCGTGGTCCAGGAACGCCTTCACCGCGAACTGCGTGGCGGGCCCAGGCTGGGTCTGGGTGACGCGGAGGGTGTAGTCGCCGGGCGCGAGCGCCTCGGTGGTGAGGGTCATGGAGACCGCCGTGCTGCCCTGCGCCTGGGTGCGGACGGGGCTGGAGGCGGTCACCTCGCCGCCGGTCACCTCCAGGTTCAGCGTCGGCAGGCCCGGCAGGGGGGAGATGGTGGTGCTGTTGTAGTAGAGCGTGAAGGCGGCCGCGAGGTTGCCGGCCTCGACGTGGAGCTTGAACTCCATGGGCGGCGCGGCCTGGGCGGGCGGCGACGGGGGCGGCATGGTGCCGTTGAAGCGCAGCGTGACCGCGGTGGCGCCGTCGTTGTCGTTGGCGACGCCGTCGCCGTCCATGTCGCCGTCCTTGTAGTTCGGGATGCCGTTGCCGTTGAGGTCGCCGGTGGCGTTGAGCAGCGGGTAGTCCTCGTGGAAGTGCTCCAGCAGCTCCGCGTCGGAACCGCCGGCCGCGGCGGGCGCGTTGTTGTACTCGTAGACGAAGACGCCGACCATGACGACGGCCAGCAGCACCGCCCCGGTGATCCCCACGATGGTGTCAGTCGCTGCCATGTGTCACCCAATCTTCTGGATATCCGGCGCGAAGCGGCTGTAGGAGAAAACCCCGACGGTGAACGGGTTGCCGCCGTCGGTGCCCGCGGCCTGGTCCTGCGGCGCGGCGCCGGCGTCCTCCAGCCCCTGCCGGCAGGCGGCGTTGCGGTTGGCGGGGTCGAGGCCACCGCTGGGGTCGGGGCAGCCGCCCGCCTGCAGCAGGGTGACGCGCAGCTTCCAGGTGCCGTGCGTCTCCAGGTGCGCCTTGGCCCCGAGCTGCTGGGAGAGCGTGGTCGCGTTGACCGCCTGGTCCTGCACCTCGAGGATGTCGTCGGAGGGCTTGGGCAGCGCGACGCTGAACTGGGCCGACATCAGCACCGCCTTGTACTCCGGCGCCACCGCCACGGGCCCCACCGCGACGGGGTCGAGGGGGCCGGCGGGGACGTTGACGGCCAGCACCTCGGGGCCCACCTCGTTGCCCAGCGGGTCGTAGAGGCGGAGCTTGAACTGGTCCGGCAGGCTCGCGGCGATGTCGTCGCGGAACTCGTACTTCACCGTCAGGAGGTAGGCGTCGTCGTCCGGGACCTCGTAGAGGAAGTCGTGCGACTGCTCCGGGCCGCCCGCGTGGAAGGTGAAGGACTGCTGGGTGAGGTCGTGCGCCTCGTCGAGCCAGGTGACCTTGAACTGCTGCGGCAGGACGTCCTTGTGCGGCAGCGCGACCGCCAGGCCGACGGTGGAGAGGAGCAGCAGCAGGCCGATGAGGCCGACGACGGCGTCCGCGGTGCCCCGCTTCGGGGGCGGGCCCGCGCGCAGCACCACCGTCG
>JBHELM010000117.1:0-10386 GCA_046352715.1 Thermoplasmatota archaeon
GACGGACAGGCGCATCGTCTGGCTGGCCGGCGAGAGCGGGGTCCACGTTGCCGTCAAATCGACGTGGCGCAGGGTGCCGGCGACCGGGACGTCCCAGGAGGAGCCGTAGGGGAAGTTGGTGCAGTTGGCTTCCGTCTCGAAGGCGCAGGCCCCCGAGATGCCGCGCAGGTGGAGCGGCGTCGCGGCAAGCTGCGGGGGCGGGCCCGGCGTCGCCTCCAGGGAAAGGGTCCCGGCCACCGTGACGAAGGTGCCGCGCAGCTCGTAGGGGTCCGGCGTCGTGTCCAGGGCCCGCGCCCCGACGGTGAGGACGGTCAGGGGCGGCAGGGTCGCGTCCGACTCCAGGCGGAAGGGCGCGGCCCCGTCGTGCTCGGCCAGCGGCGCCTCGCAGCCGCGCGTGCCGGCGCAGCGCACCTCGATGTGGAACGGCTGCCCGGGCAGGCCGAAGACGCCGCTGGCGGTGACGTCGAGGCGGAACCCCCGCGCGGTCTCGTTGCCGCGCAACTCCGCCAGCAGCGTCTCGGACGTGTAGCCGCATCCCACCGGGGGCGGGCAGGCCAGGTTGTCCTTGGCCGTGATGCTGGCCGACACGGGCCGGTCGTGCCGCAGGAGGGGCGGCGGGTCCGTGGCGCCATCCTCCGGGGCTGTCGGGTGGGCGCAGCCGGCCAGCAGCAGGGCGGCCAGGGCGAGGGCGGTTCGTCGCACACCTTGGACCACGCCACGGACCTCTTGAGGGTTGCCCACGTAGCCGCCGGTTGCCGGCTCTACTCCACTGCCCCTCACTCGGCGTCGGCTTCCACGACCGTCAGCAGCGTGCCGTCGATGGTGAAGCGCTGCCGCAGCGGGACGCCGGCCACCCGCGCCCCCGGCGGCTGCGCGGGGCTCACCCACTGCAGCTCCACCTGGAGCGTCGCGCCGGCCACGACCCCCTCCGGGGCGGCGTCGAGGCGCAGGGGGCTGGGGCCTTCCACCTCCAGGCTTGGCGGGCAGCTTGCGCTGTCGTAGCAGTAGACCGAGATGCGCATGGTCTCGCTGGCGGGGGAGGTCGCCGCCCACGTCGCAGTGAGGTTGAGGGTGTGCACCGTGCCGTTCATGGGGAGATCCCAGATGGAGCCGTTCGGCCACGACGTGCAGTTCTCCTCCACCGTGAGGACGCAGTTGCCGGAGATGCCGTGCAGGTGCAGCGCGGTCGCGACGAGGTGCGGCGGCGGCCCCGGCACGGCCTCCACGGCGACGGCGCCGCGCACGGTGACCCGGGGGGAAAAGAAGCCGACGGGGTCCGGGCTGGTGTCCAGCGACCGCGCCCCGACGGTCAGCACGGTGCCGGGCGGCAGGCGGACGTCCGACTCCAGGACCAGCGGGCCCTTCCCGTCCTGCTGCGCCAGCGGCTCGCGGCACACCGGCACCCCCTCGCAGCGCACCTCGACGTGGACCTCGTCGGCCGCCCCCGGGAAGTTGCTGACCGTGGCCTCGACGCGGAAGCCAGTGGCGGTCTCGTTGCCGCGCAGCTCCAGCAGCACCTCCGTGCCACCGTTGTTGCAGACGAAGAGGGGCGGGCAGACCATGGCGTCCTGGGCGGAGAGGCTGGTGCCCACCGGGACGCTGTAGTGCGCGAGGAGGGGGGCGGGGGCGGGCACGTCCTGCGGCTGCGCGGGAGGCTGGGCGCAGCCGGCCAGCAGCAGGGCGGCGAGGGTGAGGGCGGTCAGGCGCATGCGCGTGGACCACCCCTCCGGCACTTGACGGTTTCCCCCAAAGGCGCACGCTGACCGGCGCAAGGACAGGAGGCCACCGCGTGCGCCGCGGCCGCATGGCCGCAACCGTCGGGCTTTCAGCCCTCCATTGCGTCCTGTGCGCCATGCGTGACGTCTGCGTCGTCGGCGTGGGCACGACGAAGTATGGCCGCTCGGACCTGAGCGCCCGCGAGTTGATGACCAGCGCGGCGCAGGCGGCCCTCAAGTCCTCCGGCGCCGACCCCGACCGGGTCGCCTCCGCGTTCTTCGGCAACGCCTTCGGCATGGCGGAGAAGCAAGGGCACCTGGGGCCGCTCATCATGACGGCGCTGGGCCTCGACACGGAGCCGGCGACGGTGGTGGAGACGGCGTGCGCGTCCGGCGGCACCGCGTTCCACCACGGCTACCGGGAGGTGGCGGGCGGCTTCTCCGACCTCGTCCTCGTCGGCGGCGTGGAGCGGGTCTCGATGCTCGACACCCTGACGGCGACCACCTACTTCTCCTACGGCAGCGACTACACGTTCGAGGGCGGCAACGGCTGCTCGTTCCCCGGCCTCTACGCGACGATGGCGCGCGCCTACTTCGACCGCTACGGCGCGACGGAGCAGGACCTCGCGGCGGTGGCCATCAAGAACCACGAGAACGCCACCCACAACCCCATCGCGCACCTGCAGAAGCGCATCACCCTGGAGGACGTGATGGGCTCGATGAAAGTCGCGGACCCGCTCAAGCTCTACGACGCCTGCCCGTTCAGCGACGGCGCCGCGGCGGCCATCCTGTGCAGCGAGGAGGTGGCGAAGGAACTCACGGACACGCCTGTCCACGTCGAGGCCAGCCAGCGCGCGGGCAGCATCGCCAGCCTGCACGACCGCGAGGACCTCACCAGCCTTCCCGGCGCTATCCTGGCCGGGCAGGCCGCGCTCAGGCAGGCCAAGCTCAAGGTGGACGACATCGACCTCTTCGAGGTGCACGACTGCTTCACCATCGCCGAGATTGCCGCCATCGAGGACCTGGGCCTCTACAAGCGCGGCACCGGCGCCAAGGCCGAGGTCGCGGGCGAGACCCGCATCGGCGGCAGGCACCCAATCAACCCCAGCGGCGGCCTCAAGGCCAAAGGCCACCCCGTCGGCGCCACCGGCGTCGGCCAGATCGTCGAGGTCTACGAGCAACTCCTGGGCGAGGCCGGTGGCCGGCAGGTCGAGAAGGCCCGCCGCGGCCTGACCCACAACGTCGGCGCCACCGGCGGAACCGTCGTCGTGAACATCCTGTCCAGGAGGTCCTGAGCTTGCGAAGGAACTCCTGGACAGCGAGCGAAGCGAGCGGACCTTCCGGGGCACTTGTGGCCCGGATGGGCTCCCGGAGGTCCTGAGATGGACAAGCAGGAGCGTGCCATCGCCGCGACGGAGCCGGGCCTCCAAGCGCTGGTAAAGGGTGGCCCGCCCGCCACTCCCGAGGCCGGCGGCAAGGACCCCCACGCGGCGCCCCGCCCCGTGCTGAGCCTCAAGGAGCAGAAGGAGGCCATGAAGGAAGGCAAGATTCTCGGCTTCCACTGCGCAGAGTGCAAGCTCGACCGCATCAGCCCCATGGCCCGCTGCCCGAAGTGCCACTCCGGCAATATCGTGCAGCGCCAGTTCTCGACCACCGGCAAGGTCGTGAGCTACACCATCCAGTCCGTCGCCGCCGAGCAGTTCCTCAACGAAACCCCCTTCGCCTTCGCGCTCATCCAGTTGGATGACGGCCCCCATGTGTCGGGCTGGATTCCCTGGATCGCCAAGGCGAAGGACCTGCCAATGGGCCAGAAGGTCGAGTACGTTACCTCCTACAAGCCGGGGATGCAGTTCGAGAAGCGCTGAGCGCGGCGGCACACGGACGGCGGTGCCATGCGAAGGACGGCCCTCCTCACGGCGCCGTCAGGCCCGATGGCTCCTCCAGGAAAGCCGGTGTTGCAGCACGATTGGGGGCGCCGGGGGGGACGGCCGGCGCGCGAGAGTCCATCCCCAGATGGCGCAGCAGTCCTGCATACTCGACCGTGCGCTGCGGGAAGTCTGGCTTCCCCTTTGCCTCCTCCAAGAAGCGGCCCGCCTTCTCCCCCTGCCCCCCGTTCAAGCAGATGATGGCGGCCTCCAGCAAGATGTCTGCGGAGGTTGGCGTCCGGTCCAGGATGCCCTCAAGCAGCCGAAAGGCCTTGCCGCGCTGTCCGCAGAACGACAGCGCAAGGGCGTACGTCGAGACCGACTGCCAGGTCTGGGGTTCCGCCTCGGCCGCAGCCTTGCTGTGGATGAGCCCCTCCTCGAACTCCAGCTTGTTCAGCAGGCGGACCGCAAGTTCGTTGCGGACGCGGGCGACCGCATGGCCGAGGCCCAACGCTTGCTGGAGAGCCGCGATGGAGCCGTCGTTGTCGCCCAGCGCTGCGCTCGCCCGGGACAGTTGCACCCACGCCAGGGCATTCCCGGGTGACAGGCCGACCGCTTCCTGGTAAGCCCACCGAGCCTCGGCTGGCTCGCGCATCTCCATCAGCATGTCCCCTGCGTGCCGCCACAGTTTGCTTTCGGACACGCCCCCCATCGCCTGGCGGACCAAGGCCAGCCCCTCAGGGTGCCGGCCTGCGCCATGCAACGCGAAGCCCTGGAGGAGCAGGGCCGCCGGCTGGGCTTTGGTCAACCGGACCGCCTCCTCGCTGGCCCGCAGCGCCTCCTCGGCCCTCCCCAGCCCCAGCAAACACTCGACCTTGGGGCTCCATCCGTAGAGGCTGGTCCGGTCTTGGTCGATGGCGCTCTCCGCCGCCGCGAGGGCTTCCTGGACGCGTCCCGCCTTCCTGAGGTAGTAGGCAAGCGTTCCCTTTGTGGAAGCGTTCCTCGGCACGATGGCGGCTGCGCGGCGGGCGCTCTCCACGGCTGCGTCAAGCTGCCCCATCCGCTCGAGGGTGGCCGCCCGGTTGCTGAGGACGGATGCGCAGTTGGGGTGGACCTTCGCGGCCTCGTCAAGGGCCTGCAGGGACTCCGCCAGCCGCCCCATCTCCATGAGGGCGCCCCCCCTCGCGCGGTGGTTGGGGCAGGTGGCCGGGTCGATGGCCACGAGAGCATCGCCGAGGGCCAACGCCTCCAGGAACCGCCCCTCCCCCAAGGCCCGCGCGACCTGCTCCCGGACCTTGCGGAGCCCGTTGCTGAACGACGGGCTCGCGACGATCTCCGGCTTCAACTTGTGCAGCTCCTTCCGGACCACCTCCTTGAACCCCGCCTCGTCCGCCATGGGGTGCGGGGGCCGGTGCAAGATGGATGCCGGACAGGTCCGAGAACTGGCGCGGCACGTCCAGCAGGGGCTCGCCGAGGTGTTTCCACTGCCGCTCGCTGATTTCGACGAGGTCGCGGATGTCGGCGTAGGCCTCGCTGTAGAGGGACTTGGACGCCACCCGCGCCCCGTGGGTGTGCAGGAGAAGGATGGGGTGGCCGAACCCGTCCAGCAGCCCCAGTTCGTAGGTGACGTTGGGGCGCAGCCCGTCCAGGACGACGATGCCGAATAGGGCGTCCTTGCACCATTTCTTGACCTGCTCCCGGTACGCCTGGCCGGAATGGATTGCATCGGAGATGCGCCGCACGGGAAGCGGGAATCCGAGGGGCTCCTCCGAGAGGACTTCGCCGACGCAGCGGAGGATGTAGTGGATGTCGGGCACATGGGAGGCGGAAGAGAACACCACGACGGCGTACAGGTCGCTGTCGCCCCGGCCAAGCGCTTCCCAGGCCATTCCCAGGGACTCCCGTTGGCTTCCCACACGCCGCGAACCCCATTCTGCCAATAAACGTGCCCACCGTTCCCATCGTCCCGCAGGGGCACGGAGGGGTGAGGTCATACCGGCGCCCCTGTCGGCACAGCCTGTGCCCCAGGGCGCTGAAGGCTCCGCCCCTGGAGTCCAGCCCCAACCTCGCGCTTTTAACCCAAGGCCCTCTCCCGCGCCCGTCAAGAACCGCGAAGCGGGCCGCCCCCCATGGTGGGACGGGGCCCAGCGCTGCTCCCCACCCGGCACCCTTTCGCCGGGGGACAGGGCGGCTTGCTTCCAGGTTCACCCCACGGGTGAACGATGCAGCCAAGCAACCAGGCCATGAACTACGACCGCGCCATCACGGTGTTCTCGCCGGACGGCCGCCTCTTCCAGGTGGAGTATGCCCGCGAGGCGGTCAAGCGCGGCACCACCGCCGTCGGCGTGCGCGCCAGGAACGCCGTCGTCCTGCTGGTGGACAAGCGGGTGGCGAGCAAGCTGGTCGTGGCCGCCAGCATCGAGAAGATCTTCGCCATCGACAACCACCTCGGCTGCGCGACGTCGGGCCTGGTGGCGGACGCCCGCGCCCTGGTCGACCGCGCCCGCGTCGAGGCGCAGACCAACCGCGTCACCTTCGACGAGGCCATCCCGGTCGACGTCCTGGCCAAGCGCATCTGCGACTACAAGCAGTACTACACCCAGTATGGCGGCGGCCGCCCCTTCGGCACCGCGCTGCTGCTGGCCGGCGTCGACACCTCCGGGCCGCGGCTCTACGAGACCGACCCCTCCGGCGCCCTCACCGAGTACCGCGCCAGCGCCGTCGGCTCCGGCCGCCAGGCCGCGATGGAACTGCTGGAGAAGGAGTACAAGGAGAGCCTCACCGCCGAGGCCGCCGTCCAGCTCGGCCTGCGCGCCCTGCACGCCGGCACCGAGGGGAAGTTCAACCCCGAGGCCGTGGAGATCGCCGTCATCCAGCCCGTGGTCGCCGGCGGGGGCGGCGGCTTTGCGCGGCTGGGCGAGGCCGAGGTCCGCGCCGCCCTCAAGGCGTCCGGGGCCAACCAATGACGGTCGCGCTGGAGAAGGCGGTCGTGGCGCGCCTCAACCGCTTCGGCACCCACTACGAGATCCTCGTCGACCCCGACACCGCCGAGGCCCTGCGCCAGAGGATGGTGGCGGGGGAGAAGGCGCCCGACGGCGACGTGCGCGCCGTCACCGCCGTCGACACCGTGTTCACGCACTGGTCGGACGGCAAGAAGGCGAGCCGCGAGGAGCTGCTGAAGGGCTTCGAGACCGACGAGTTCGTCCGCGTCGCCGCCCGCATCCTGCTGGAGGGGGAGATCCAGCTCACCGCCGAGCAGCGCAAGAAGATGGGCGAGGCGAAGCACAAGCGCATCGTGGAGACCATCCTCCGGAACGCCTGGAACCCGCAGACCAAGTCGCCGCACCCCAAGGAGCGCATCGAGCGCGCCCTGGAGGAGGCGAAGTTCAAGGTCGACCCGCTGCGGCGCACCGAGGAGCAGATCGAGCAGGCGATGAGGCTGCTGCGGCCCCTCATCCCCATCGCGTTCGAGCGGGTCAAGGTCGCCATCCGCATCCCCGCCGAGCACACCGGCCACGCCTACGGCCCCGTGCGCGCGATGGGGGAGATCCAGCAGGAGGAGCGGCAGAAGGACGGCGCCCTCATCGTCGTCCTGGAGCTGCCCGCCGGGATGCAGACCGAGGTCTACGACCGCCTCAACAAGCTGACGCACGGCCAGGTCACCACCAAGCTGGTGGGCAAGGCCGAGTAGGCACCGACGATTCCAAGGAGACAACACAATGAGCAAGCAACAGAACGAACGGTCCCTCGTGCTGCCCGGCGACGTGGTGGGCGACAAGCGCTCCATCCCCGGCCCCGGCACCAAGAAGGTGGGCGACCGCCTGGTGGCCGTCGCGGCCGGCATCCTGCAGGAGCAGGGCGAGAAGGTCGCCATCCTGCCCATGAACGGCTGCTACGAGCCCCGCCCCGGCGACCAGGTCGTCGGCATCATCCAGGAGGCCAACACCGGCAACTGGATCGTCGACATCCGCGCCCCCTGGCTCGCCCCGCTGCACGTCAGCGAGGCGCCCTGGCGCGTCGACTTCGGCGAAACCACGAACTACCTCAAGGTGGGCGACGCCATCCTGTGCAAGGTCCTCTTCGTCGACGAGCAGAAGAAGGTGCAGGTCACCCTCAAGGACCGCAACCTCTCCAAGCTCGAGGGCGGCGAGATCTACGAGGTCCCGCCCACGAAGGTGGCCCGCGTCATCGGCAAGAACGGCTCGATGCTGAACCTGCTGAAGGAGTACGTCGAGTGCTGGCTCTTCGTGGGCCAGAACGGCCGCATCTGGCTCAACGGCGCCCCCGCCGAGGTGCTCCTGGCCCGCCAGGTCATCCAGGCCATCTGCGACCAGGCCCACCTCGACGGCCTCACCGAGAAGATCAAGGCGATGCTCGAGGAGCGCCGCCCCGGCGGCATCGACGCCGGCATCACCATCGAGCGCACCAAGCCGGAGCGCAACGCTGAATCCGCTTCCGAGTCGGCGGCATCCGACGCCAAGGAGGAGTAAATCATGGGCGTCCCCGACCCCACCAAGGAACTCGTCAACAAGAAAGGCATCCGCCTGGACGGCCGCAAGGCCGACCAGATCCGCCCCATCAGCATCGAGGCCGGTGTCCTGCACCGCGCCGACGGCAGCGCCTACCTCGAGTGGGGCGGCAACAAGGTCATCTGCGCCGTCTACGGGCCGCGCGAGCTGAACCCGAAGCGCTTCCAGGAGTCGGACAAGGCCGTCGTGCAGGTGCGCTACGGCATGTCCGCGTTCTCGACCTCCGACCGCAAGCGCCCCGGCCCCGACCGCCGCAGCCAGGAGATCAGCAAGGTCATCGCGGACGCGTTCGAGAACGTCGTCCTGACCGAGCGCTTCCCGCGCGGCGCCATCGACGTGCAGGTGCAGGTGCTGGAGGCCGCCGCGGGCACCCGCTGCGCCGCCCTCACCTGCGCCGCCGTGGCGCTGGCCGACGCCGGCATCCCGATGAAGGGCCTCGTGTCCGCCGTCGCCGCCGGCAAGTGCAACGACCACGTCATCCTCGACCTCATGCAGGAGGAGGACAACTTCGGCAACGCCGACCTGCCCGTGGGCGTCAACCACACCACCGGCGAGATCGTGCTGCTGCAGATGGACGGCCACCTGAGCCCCGCCGAGTTCGAGAAGGCGCTCGACATGGCGGTGGAGGGCAACAAGCAGGTCGTGAAGGTGCAGCGCGAGGCGCTGCTGCGCCGCTTCAACGCCACCCTCGACGTCCTGGAGAGTGCCGCCTGATGGAGGCCGGCAACGCCTGCGTTGGCGGCCAGGACCGCAGGGCCGGGCCTTCGGGCGCACGGAGGTGCGCCTGATGGAGGACAACCCGCTGTCCCTCATCAAGAAGGACTTCATCCGCACCCTCATCAAGGAGGGCAAGCGCGAGGACGGCCGCGGCTTCGACGCGCTGCGCCCCCTCGACATCCAGGTCAACTACATCAGCCGCGCCCAGGGCAGCGCCCGCGTCAAGCTGGGCAACACCCAGGTCGTCGCCGGCGTCAAGGTGCAGGTCGAGAAGCCGTACGACGACACCCCGAACCGTGGCAACTTCATGACCTCGGCCGAGCTGAACCCGATGGCGAGCCCCCACTTCGAGCCGGGGCCGCCCCGCATCGAGGCCATCGAGCTCGCCCGCGTCACCGACCGCGCCCTGCGCGAGTCCGGCGTCATCGACTTCGAGGCCCTGAGCATCGTCCCCGCCGAGAAGGCGTGGGCGGTCTTCGTCGACCTGGAGATCCTCGACTACGACGGCAACCTGTTCGACGCGTGCAGCATCGCCGGCCTCGCCGCCGTCCTGTCGGCCAAGCTGCCGGCGGTCTGCCCCAAGACCAAGTACGTCGCCTACGCGGACGGCAAGGACCGCCCGCTGCCGGTGAAGGCCGACAACGCCGCCTTCAGCACCACGTTCGTCAAGATCGACGGCCAGACGCTGGTGGACCCCCACCTGCACGAGGAGCTCATCGCCGAGACCCGCCTCACCTTCGGCCTCGACCCCGGCGGCAACGTCCGCAGCGCCCAGAAGGGCGGCTACGGCTCGTGGACCGTCGACGAGGTCAAGGAGCTGCGCCGCAAGGCCCACAAGCTCGGCGGCGAGACCTTCGCGAAGATCCAGAAGGCGGTCAAGTCGGGCCGCTACACGGACAAGTAAGCTCGTTTCTCTTCCCTTTTTCCTTTCTCCCCACGAAACCGCGGATTTCGCGGATGATGCGCAGGCTTGTGCACAAGCACCCACATTGAATCCGCGTCATCCGCGAAATCCGCGGTTTAGGCGGTCAGGCAGCAGGAATCAGCCGCTCGGCCTCGGTCGCGATGCCGGTCATGCGCTCGCTCTCCTCCCACAGCCGCTTGCGGGCGGCGGGGTCGGAGCCCTGCCCCGGCGTCTTCAGGAGCTTGCGGTCGGCCCACAGGCCGCCGGTGACGTGGGCGGTCTCGGGGGAGGTGGCGAGCCACAGCGGCGTGTCGGCGCCCTTCTCCGGGGTGCCGCCCAGCAGGTTCGTGATGACGCGGAACGGGCCGCCGGTCTGCTCCAGCAGGTGGGTGCGGGCGACGAGGCCGGGGTGCGCGGCATTGACCACGATGCCGGTGCCGCTCAGGCGCTCGGCCAGCTCCTGCGTCCACAGCACCTGCGCCAGCTTGCTGGCGGGGACGGCCTTGAGGTAGCTGTAGGGGCGCTTCTCCAGGTTGAGGTCCTCGAAGTCGATGCGGGCGCCGCCGTAGCGCGACGCCACGCTCACGACGCGGGCCGACGCCGACTCGCGCAGCAGCGGCAGCAGCTCGTGGGTGAGGAGGAATGGGCCGAGGTAG
>JBHELM010000118.1:0-8310 GCA_046352715.1 Thermoplasmatota archaeon
GGCATGGGGCGTCTCCCGGGGATGGGGCGGTGGGCGGACAGGGGGAGGGCGGGGGTGCCGAGGCGGACGAGCCAGCGCGCCATGAGGGCGTCCAGTTCCTCCTCGCTGAGGCGGCCGGAGGCGCGCAGGGCGTGGAAGACGGCAAGCTGGGCGGCGGGGCGCAGGCCGGCGAGGTCGGGCATGCCGTCGGCGTCGCGGCGGTGGCAGCGGGCGGCGATGGCGTTGGGGGCGAGCGGGCGGAGGTCGAACTGGGCCGCCACGGGGCGGTCGCCGAAGACGGGGAAGCGGGCCTCGAAGTAGGTGCGCGCCACCAGCGGCACATAGGCCACGGCGGCCTGGAGGGTGGCGCGGGCGTGCGGCTCGGCATCAGCCAGCGGGTAGAGGGCGAGCCACTCGCGCTCCCAGCGGTCCCAGGGGCCCTTGCCCCAGAGATGACGGCACCACTGCACCGAGATGAGGACGCGCAGGTAGGCGGGCGGGTGGGGGTCGGTGAGGGAGACGGCGAAGACGTGCTCGGGGGGCAGCGCCACGATGGTGCGCATCCCCGAGGTCTGGGCGAAGCCGGAGAGGCAGAAGGCCCAGAAGTCGGGTCCGAGCTCGCGCGTCCACAGGGCGTAGAGCTGCTGGAGGAGGGGCGGGGCGCCGGCGCGGCGCAGCGCGGCGGCCATCGCCTTGGGCCAGGCCTCGACCAGGCCGAGGCGCACCATGACCTCGTGGCCCGACTCGTGCAGCAAGGAGACGAGGTTGTACTTCTCCTTGAGGCGCGAGTAGGGGATCTGGATGAGGGGGAGAGGGTTGGGGGTGCCGTCGGGGAGGCGGGCCTGCTCGCGGATGACGGAGGCGCCGAAGCCGCGGTCGCAGTAGACCAGCGGGCGCGGCACCACCGTCAGGGCGGGGTGGCTGTGGCCGATGGCGTCCCACGCCAAGGCGTCGCAGCCGCGCAGCAGGGCCGCGAGGTCGCGGGCGTGGCGCTGCGTCAGCAGGTCCGCGTACATGTCGAAGAACGCGAACGCCTTGGTCAGGTCCAGCTCGAGGCGGCCGAGGTGGGCGTTGAGCCGCCGCGCGGCCGCCACGTCGGCCAGGCGCGGCAGGCCGTCGCGGGCGGCGCGGCGCAGCGACTGGTCGAGGCGGGCCTGCGTGGCGCTCAGGCCCATCGCGATGGCGTCCCACTGGCGCGCGTCGATGTCGTGCGGCAGCGGCAGGGAGACGATGGAGCGGAGCCGGCCGAGGGTGCCCACCCGCGCCTGCATCGAGGCGACGCGCTGGGCGAAGTCCTGGCCGCGGTCCGCCATCGCGCTACCCCTGGGTGATGATGAGCACGTCGTTGCGGCCGAGGCGGACGTAGCGCTTGCGCTTCCCGCCGTAGCCGCGCGAGGCGCCGTAGCCGCCGCCGGCGGAGACGGCCAGGGAACCCTGCACTGGCCCCCACGCCGCGCTGCCCGAGAGGCTGGCGCGCGGGGGGCTGCCGGGGGCGACGCCAACCGAGCGCAGCGCGGTGTTGAGGGCGCGCTGGGCGATGGCGGCCGCCGCCGCGGGCTGGTTGGCCGCGGGGGTAAGGTTCTTGGCCAGGTTGCTGTAGGCGCGGCGGGACACGTTGACGTAGGTGTTCCACGCCTGGCGGCGGGCGTCGCGCGGCTGCTCGGCCTCGAAGCCCATGGCGCTGAGGGCAGGCACGAGGATCTGGCCACCGGGGATGATGCCGGAGCCGAGGGCCGCCTTGCCCAGCGAGCCGAGGGCGCCCTTGAGGTTGCCGCGGGCAAGCTGGGTGACGCCGTTGGCCACCTGCCCGATCGGGGTGCCCTTGGCGAGCTTGAGGCCGGTGTTCAGAAGCGCCTTGCCGGCGGGGAGCAGCTTCTTGGCCAGCCCCTTCCAGAAGAACTCCTGCTCCATCTCGTGGACCAGGCGGTCGACCGCCAGCTCGCGCTCGGCGGGGGACTCGAACTCGCGCTCCGCCAACTCGAGGAAGCGGTCGGCGAACTCGCCGGAGGAGACCGGGCCCTCGAACTCGGCCTCGCCCTCGAACTCGCCCTCGAACTCGGCCTCCGCCTCGTGGAGCTCGAACTCCTGCTCGGCCTCCGCCTCGCCCTCGAACTCGGAGGCCATCGCCTCGCGGTCCTGCTCGAGTTCCATCTCGAGTTCGCTTTCGAGTTCCGACATCGAGGAATCGTTGGTCATGGGAGCCCTCCAGGGGTGTGTGGTCGCGGGGCCGAGGCGCCGTGCCAATCCCACGAATCTGGTGTGGATGATAAACCGCCCAGGCGGGAATGGCGCCGCTACTGCAATCCCGTGCGGCTGGTGGCGGGCGCGGCCGTCGCAATCCCACACCGCCCGCAGCAGGCGGCGGCGCGCGCAATGGCAGGAAATGAAAGCTGGGGGCAGGATTGCTGCCAGATGCGAGGAAAAATCCATGTGAGACTTGGGGTTGGTTGGAGGCGAGTCATCATGCCGCTCGCCGAGGAGGGCCTTGCGCCCGCACTGCCGACACCGCCCGCCGGCGCCCCGGCCACGCCCCTGGTAGGGCCGTCCGTCCTCGACGCCGTGCAGCAGGATTGCCGGCGCCTGTGGAGCGACGCCCTCGACCGCCTGCGCCGCGAGCCGGCCCACGCCGTCTCCGAGGTGCGCGGCCTGAGCCGGGCCGGCGCGGCCTTCCTGGACGACCTCTCCATCCAGATCTGCCTCCACCTGGGCATCCACGGCGCCTGCCGCTACACGGCGCTGCGGCGCGCCCTCCCCGAGACCAGCACCCGCACCCTGTCGCTGCGCCTGGCCCAGCTGCGCGAGGCGGGGCTGTTGGAGCGGCTGCTGCGCGACGAGATGCCGGTGCGGGTGGACTACACCTTGAGCCGGCGCGGGCAGGACTACCTCGACCTCATCTTCCCGCTCCTCCTGCACTTGCGCAGCACGCAGCCGGCAGCGGCCGAGCGGCGGGCCGGGGCGCGCAACGGCGCCAACGGCCACCCCCGCGCGTGAGCCGCCGGACCTGCATGGCTTTCGCGACGATTAGGTGCGCGGTGGGGTTCTTGGCCGAGGACAGGCATCCCCGCTGCATTGCTTGCAGGAATTCCACAAATCAAGACAACCGCAATCCGGAAAGCCGGGGGCATCGCCTGGTGACCCGCGGCAAAGCATCCGTGAAATTGCTGTAGGGCCACGGGGAGCCCCAAGCGTCATTGTGGAACCTGTGTTTCCGGGTGATTGCGCGGGGCCAGGAAAACGCCGGCAGCCCGGCTCACGCAGCGAAGGTCCTGCGGAAGAGGCTGTGCCGCGGCTTCCCTGCCGCCACCGGCTGCTTCCTGAGAAGCTCCTGCCCTGCCCGCGTCACGCGCAGGTCGCCGATGGAGCGGCCGCCGGGCTGGATGAAGACCCGGCTGTCGAGGCAGCCCGCCTGCTCCAGGCGCGCCAGGGCGGCCTGCGCCTCGCCGCCGCTCCAGCCGAAGGCTTTCGCCACGTCGGAGTCGAAGAGCATGCGGTCGGCGGCGGGGCCTGCCTGCGCCTGCAGCCAGCGCAGCACCATCCAGTCAGGGGTGCGTTCGTCCATGCCTGCGGTCCTACGCGCACGGGTTTGGTGAAGTTGGCGCAAAGTATCCAATCCGCCGAGCCCAGAGATGTACGTCTTGCCGCATCTTTGGGCAGTGCAGCTGTCTCCCGCCCCGGGTTCCCTTGACCCGGCAGACGAGGGTCTGCCAAGCCTCATGCGGCTCTCCAGGTTGGCGTGCGCCCCGAGGGGGAACCCATGACACGAACCACAACCACGCTAATCTGCGCGGCCATAGTCCTGCTGGCAGGAGTCGCGACCGAGGCTGCGGCCCAGAGCGGCCCCGAATGGCAACGGACCGTCAAGGGCGTCGGAGCCACGACGTCCGGGACCGTGAGCGCCAGCGTCGTCGGCGTCCTGCCGACCTTCGCCAACAAGGTCGAGTGGCATACCACGTCGAGCCACATGTGCGGCGACGCCGACGCGACCTTTGCCCACTACTTCTCCCTGGCCGGCGGCGCCGTCATCAACGGGAACTACTTCCACGAAGGGTCGTTCCCGGTGCACCAGGAGAACCCGACTGAGAGCGGGACCCACGAGGGCGGCAGCTACCACGTCGTTGGCATCCCCTTCGTAGCGACCTCCGGGGACCCCGGGGTGGACGCCGCCCAGATTCCCGTCAATGGCATCGCGGGGCCACTCCACATGGACCCGACGGCGAGCGGGTCCCTGCTCGCGAACGTGATGTCCTACTCGGGCTCCGGCGATGCCTACGTAGAGGGGACCTGGGTCTACAACGGCTGCGGCGCGGCCGTCGGGGTCTACCTGGGGACGATGAACCTGCCTTGCGCCTCGTGCGTCGTGGTCAGCGACTTCTACTGGCAGGACGATGCGCAGGGGAGGGTCATCCTGGCCGACACGGACCCCGGCGGCTGGAACCGCTTCGTCGCCTGGCGCGACGACATGGGCGCCGTCCCCGTTGGCTACTTCAACGCCGCCACCCAAGAGGGCGGGTCCGGGGGGTTCGGGCTGGGCCACATCGCGCTCACCACCGAGGACCTGGCCGTCTCCTCCTTCGACTTCAAGGGCGGTGCAGGCATCGTCGACCCGACCGACGCGGGCAATCCCTGCACCGTCCGGCTGCTGGGCGCGCGCGGCCTCGCGACGGCTCCCTCCCTGGCGGACCCGGACCTAGGCATCAACGCGAACGGCCCGGGCGCCGGCATTAGCAACCTGGCGCCGCCCCTGACGCCTATCCCTGCGGGGTGGCTCGCCGGCGGCGCGGGCATGGACCTCGGCGAGGCTTGCCCCATCCCAGGCGCCGGACCGGGTGACCTGTGGCTGGCCTGGAGTGGGGTCAACTGGCGCAGCGTCGAGGCCGACTCGTCCAGCCAGATGAGCCTCTGCACCCAGGAGACCTTCGTGGCGAGCAGCCCCGGCTGCCTGCCGGTTCCCGGCTCGGGCCTGGCGCTCTACGTCTCGGCCTGCGAAGGCACCACGTTCGGCCACGACTACACGGACGGCCGGGGGCGCGAGACGGGTGGGCAGCCGTACGACACGCTGGCGATGATGAGCCAATCCATCCGCTGCATGCCCACCCACTCGCACGACTACACCTGGACGGTGCAGGACTTCGGGAGCGGCATCGCCTCGCAGGGCCACGACCTCATCAAGAACGAGGCCATCGTCCACATCGGCGCCGGCAGCCGCTACATGGCCATCTGCTGGTCGGTCGACTACCTCGACTTCAGCGACCCGCTCTCGCCGATGTCCGGCGTGGCGACGGCCCACGACTGGAAGCTCATCCTCGACCTGGGCGACCCGGGGGGCGCGGCCGGCATCGCGGGTGCCCTCCTGCGGCACTTCGGCGGGGCACAGGGCGGCGACGGCGGCTTTGGCCCCTCCACCCAAGCGCTGCGGGGATTGTCCGACCAGAGCGGCAACAACGGGTTCGGCCCCTGCCAGTCGGGCATCGCTCCCGAGGCGAAGAAGCCCACCCCCTTGGTCTGAGCAGCTTCTCTTTTCCCCCTTTTTTCCCGTCCTACTGCGCGTTGCAGCCGTTCCCGCCGTCCTTCACACACACCCAGCGGACGGCGTCGTCGCGTCCGAGGCGGCGCGCGTCGGCGGCGGAGGGGACCCAGATCCACGTGCTGCCGTCGCCGACGCAGAAGTTCCAGCCGCCGGTCGCGTCCTGCGCGTAGGGGCCGATGCGGGTGACGATTGCCGCGAACGTGTGCTCGACCGTGATGGTGAAGTCGCCCGCCCGCGCCGCCGCCTCCAGCGCGGTGAGCGCCGTCGCGTTGCCGGGCAGCGTCACCGTGCCGTTCCAGAAGCGCACGCCGCCGGGGCCGACAATCTGGACCGCGTGGGGGCCGCCGTCGGCGGGGGCAGGCACGGGCCCGTCCTGGAGCCACCAGGCCGCGCCGACGACGAGGCCGAGCAGCAGGACGGTCGCGGCGAGGCGGCGGACAACCATCGTCTCGGCTCCGCCGAGTCCAAGGTCCCCTCGCTTCGCTCGGCGTCCACCCCCGCTCGTCATCGCTCTCGCTCTTCCTCGCAGGTGCGGACGACCATCAACCCACGTTGCCGCGCCTCACGAAAGGTTGAACCCGGAAAAGGCTTGGCCGCGGCATGGCCGGCCTCGCGCTGCGCGACCGCACCCAGGCGACGCGCATCCTCATCCTCGCGCACCTGCAGTCCCGCCCCGGCGCGACGCTGTCGGAGGTCGCCGAGGCGCTGGGCATCACCGTGCAGGCGGTCTCCGCGCACGCCCGCGCCATGGCCCGGGCGGGCTGGACGGCGAGCCAGGACGGCGCCTACCGCCCGACGCCGAAGGGCCTGCAGGCGCTGCACGAGGGGGTGCGGCAACTCCGTGACGCGGTGGCCGAGCTGGCGGCGCCGCTGGACGTCATCCAGGTGACGAGCGCGGTGGCGGCGGCGCCCATCAAGGCCGGCGACCTGGTGGGCCTCTACATGGTGGACGGCGACCTGGAGGCGCGTCCCGCCCGCGACGCCCCCAGCCGCGGCCGCGCCGTCGCCGACGCCAAGCCGGGGGGCGAGGCCATCGTCACCGACCTCAAGGGCATCGTCAACCTGGAGCCGGGGCGCCTCGTCGTGGCCAGCCTGCCCGCCGCCGCCGAGGGGGGCATCGCGCGCGTCGACCGCGAGAGGCTGCGCAAGAAACTGGCGGCGGCCGTCACGCCCCGCAAAGTAGGGGCGCACGGCACCGGCGCACGCATCCTGGCGCGCGAGCTGGCCAAGGGGGGCGGCCCGCGGCTGGACTTCGAGTTCGCGGCCGACCGGGCGTGCTTCAACGCCGCCGAGTGCGGCCTCGACGTGGTGCTGCTGGTGACGCGCGACCGCCTCCCCGAGGTGATGCAGGCGTTCGAGCGCCTCAACGCCCAGACGCTGCGCCGCGTCCCCGTCGAGCTGCTGGAAGCCCCCGAGCGCCATGCCTGAGCCCCTCGCGGAGGCGCTGGGCGTCCCGACGCCACGCGGACCGCTGGACCTGCGCCTGCGCCAAGGCGACGTGGTGCTGCTGCGCGGCCCCAACGGCTCGGGCAAGACCTCGCTGCTGCGCGCGCTCGCCGGCCTCCCCGCCGCCGTGGCGCCGCGCCGCGTGGAGGTGCTCGGCCAGGACCCGGCGGCCGTGGCCGCGCCGTCCTTGCAGGCGCACCTCGCGACGCAGGACCCGCGCGACGGCCTCGTGGGGCTCACGGTGCGCGGCGAGTTCGGCCTGCGCGGGCAGCCTCTGCCTAGGACGGTCCACACCTTCGCGGACCAGCCGGTGGCGACGCTCTCCTCCGGCCAGGCCCGCCGCGTCGCGCTCGCCGCCTGCGCCGCCACGCCGCGCCCGCTGCTCCTGCTGGACGAGCCGGCCGAGGGGCTGGACGCCGCCGGCCGCGCAATGCTGCTGGAGACCGTGCGGCTCCACGCCAGGCTGGGCGCCGTGGTCGCCGCCGACCACTCGGGCACGCTGGCCGGGGCCGCGACGGCCACGCTGGACCTTGGCGCCGTGCAAGGCGAGCCGGTGCCTGCGTTGCCTCCGGCCGGCGCCGCGCCAATCCTCCAGGTGCCTTCCTGCACGCTGCCGTTCGTGCCACGCCTGCTCCCCGCCCTCGCGCTGCCGGCGGGGCTGCACGCCATCGCCGGGCCCAACGGCTCGGGCAAGAGCACGCTGCTGCGCGCCGTCGCCGGGTTGCTGAAGGGGTGTCCCGCCACCGTCCACGGTGAGCCTGCGCGGCCGGGCCGCAACGTCCGCCTGCTGCTGCCACACGCCAAGGAGGCGCTGCGCCACGAGACCGTCCGCGCCGAGCTTGCGGGCCGCACCGCGCTGGCGCAGGCGTGGGGCGTGGCGGACCTACTCGACCGCCATCCGCTCTCGCTCTCCGGCGGGCAGGCCCAGCGCGTCGCCCTCGCCAAGGCCCTGGCGCCGGCGCCGGTCCACCTCCTCGACGAGCCCGAGGCGCACCTCGACGCCGGCGGGCGCAGGCTGCTGTGGCAGGCCGTCGCGGAGCGCGTCGCAGCGGGGGCATGCGTTGTCGCCGCCACGCACGACCCCGCCCTGCTCGCAGCCAGCCACACCGTGACGACGCTGGAGGTGGGATAGTGGCTTGCCTTCCCCAGCAGAGATTTTGGGGAGTGCGGGGAGCCCACGAACCGCGGAAGCCGCGGAACACGCGGACTTCGTTCCACGGTCTCCGCGACCTCCGCGGTTGCGCCGAACAAGGGACGTTGTTGACGCCCCCGAAATCCCTGTTCCGCCGGAGGCCCGCATGAACCGCGGCACCGCGGCGGCGACGCTGCTCGCCCTCCTCGCGTGCACGACGGCCTGC
>JBHELM010000119.1:0-10143 GCA_046352715.1 Thermoplasmatota archaeon
CGCGCCGAAGACGGTCCTCGTCGCGTTCAAGGCGGAGTCCGACAGCAAGGCGCTGCTCACGAAGGCGAAGGACCGGCTCAAGCGTCACAAGGCGCAGTTTGTGGTCGCCAACCTCGCCGCCTCCTTCGGCGCCGAGGCGACCGAGGCCTACCTGGTCTCTGCCGGGAAGACCCAGGCGTTCAGCGGCCCCAAGGCGGTCGTCCTGCCGCAGGTCGTGGCGGCCGTCGCGGCGGCAGGCGCGGGCAAGCAACGGAAGGGCCGCGCGTGAGGCACGCCTTCGCCCCGGCCCACGTCTCGGGCCTGTTCGCGGTCCACGACGAGGCAGAGGAGGTCCTGCTCAAGGGCTCGCGCGGCGCGGGCTGGAGCCTGGCGCGTGGCGCGCGGGCCAGCGTCACCAAGGGCGCCGCCACTCAGGTGCGCGTGCAGGGCCAAGCCGTCCCCGCGCCCGTCACCCGCGACGCCCTGCGCCGCCTGCTGCCCGGCCGCCACTTCCACGTCGACGTCCGCCTCGACCTCCCCATCGGGCAAGGCTTCGGCATGAGCGCCGCGGGGACGCTGGCCGCCTGCCTCGCCGCCGCCTCCCTCGCCGACCTCGACCCCGAGGAGGCGCTCCAGGCGACCCACGCCGCCGAGGTCACGGCTGGCACCGGGCTCGGCGATGCGATTGGCTCCTGGTTCGGCTCCGGCGAGTTGCGCATCCGGCCCGGCTGCCCTCCCGACGGCTGGGCCATGCGCATCGAGCCACCAGCCGACGCCGAGTTCCTGCTCTGCGTCGCCGGCCCCGGCATCCCGACGCCCGCCATCATCCGCGACGCGGCGTGGAAGCTGCGCACCCGCGAACTGGGCGACCCCGCCGTCGACCGCATCCTCAAGGCCGGGCGCGGCGAGGCGTGGCAGCGCATCCTGGAGGAGTCCTCCGCGTTCACGCACGCGCTGGGCCTGCTGCCCGAGGGCCTCCGCCGCATCGGGGAAACGCTGCCCAAGGAGGTCGCGTGGGGCCAATGCATGCTCGGCACCTCGCTCTGGGCCACGGGGTCGGCGGCGGCGCTGGACGAGGCGGCGAAGGTGCTGGCGAAGACCGGCTCCGTGCTGCGTGTTCCCGTCGACCCCAATGGCGCGCGGCTCGTGCGGTGAGACTCCCAAAACCGCGGATTCCGCGGATGGCGCGGATTCACAGCAGGCCGCATCCGCGAATTCCGCGTCATCCGCGGTTCGTCGGAGGCGTCAGCGGAACCGGATGGTCTCCGCATTCATCAGGCTCCTGGCCTCGATGTTGAACTTCGCCGTGATGCTGGCCGCGAGGTCCATGCACTTGCTCGCCTCGCCGTGCCCGGTGAGGACGAGCTTGGGCTGTGGCTCCATGTTCTGGATGAAGTTCATGAGTTGCCGCCGGTCGCAGTGGCCGGAGTAGCCGTCGATGGTCTCCAGCGCCATCTCGACGCGGACGTTGCGGGTGGTGCCGCTTTCCTGCAGGGGCATCTCGCGGAAGCCGCGCTGGAGCTTGCGGCCCAGGCTGCCCTCCGAGTTGAAGCCGACGAAGCAGAGGGTGTTGCGCGGGTCGTCCGCCCAGTGCTTCATGTACTCCAGCACCGGGCCGCCGGTCAGCATGCCGGAGGTGGCGAGGACGATGCAGGGGTCGGGGTCGGCGCAGATGCGCTGCCGCATCTCGTGGCTGTCGACGCGCTTGAAGATGGGGGAGAGCAGCGGGTTCTCGCCCTGCTGGAAGATTTTCTGCTTGAGTCCGTCGTTGAGGTACTCGGGGTAGCAGGTGTGCAGCGCCGTGGCCTCCCAGATCATGCCGTCGAGGTAGACCGGCTGCCGGGGGACTTGGCCGGTGCGCATCAGCTCCTCGATGACCAGCATGACCTCTTGGCTGCGGCCCACGGCGAAGACGGGGAAGACGGTCTTGCCTTTGCGCTCGGCGGTGGCCAGCAGCGCCTTCTTGGTCTGCTCGGCGGCCTCGACGCGGCTGGGCTGGTTGTTGTCCTTGCCGCCGTAGGTGGACTCCACGATGACGGCGTCGAGGCGGGGGAACTTGTTGTGCGCCGGGTTGAACAGCCAGGAGCGCTCGTACTTGATGTCGCCCGAGAACGCCACGTTGTAGAGCCCCTCGCCGACGTGGAAGTGCGCCACCGAGGAGCCCAGGATGTGGCCGGCGTCGTGCAGGGTGAGGCGGATGTCGGGCGCGACGTCGGTGGTCTCGCCCCAGTCGAGCGCGACGGTGTGCAGCAGCGCCTGCCGGACGTGCTCGGCGTCGTAGGGCTTCTTCGCCCCCTGCGCCTCGGCGACGCGGATGTAGTCCATCGCCAGCAGCGCCAGGATGTCGCGCGTCGGCGTCGTGCAGTAGACCGGCCCCTCGTAGCCGTACTTGAACAGCAGCGGCACCAGGCCGCAGTGGTCGAGGTGGCCGTGCGTCAGCACCACGGCGTCGAGGCTGGTGAACGGCTGCACCTCGCCCAGCCACAGCATCGGCGTCGCGGGGTCGCTCTCCTCGAACTTCACGCCGCAGTCGACGATGACCTTGGAGTCCTGCGTCTGCAGCATCGCGCAGGAGCGCCCCACCTCGCGCCACGCCCCGAGGGCGGTCATGCGGACGAACTTGTCCCCCTCCGACACGCTGCGGTGCATGCGGCGGCCGACGCGGCGCAGGACCTTGCGGCGCTCCTCGGCGTGCGAGCGCAGGAACTCCCGCACCTCGCGCACGGTGCGGCTGGGGATGGGCGGGGTGCGCATGACGCGGGGGTTCCAGCCGACCTCGGCGCGGATGCGGTTGAGGGTGGCGCCCTGCGCGCCGATGGCGAGGCCCGGGCGCTGCACCTCCAGGGTCAGCTCCCCCGTGGCGGCCCACGACAGGTCCGTGATGCCGGCCTCGGGGGGGACGATGGCGCGCACCTTCTTCTCCGCCTCCTCCACCGGCATGAGCGCAGAGGGGTCGGGGCGGATGGCGACACGCTTCTGCAGCCCGCGCGCCAGCTTGCGGATGAGGTCGCCGTCGGCGGCGAACGCCTGCGGGGTCTTGGTATAGAGGACCAGCTCGTGCGCCTCGAAGTCGAGGTCGGTGACGTCCACGCCGCGCGGCAGGATGCCGTCGACTTGGCGGCGCAGGTCACGCAGGAGGTCTTCGACGGAGGCCATGGGAGTGCCCCAAAAACGAGCCGGCTTCCCGGCTCCTGGGGAGGATGCCCTGGGTGGTTGATGACGCTTCCTCTGCGTCGCCGGACCGCGAAACGCGCGAAGCCTCGGAAGCTGGCTTGCCCTTCAGGGCAGTTCGCGGCCTTCGCGGTTGGTGGGAGGCGTCATTCCGTCCAGCTTGCGGGCAGCTTGAGCGCCTTGTGCCGCTTGAGGATGTCCTCCTCGGTGAGGCGGCGGAACCCGTTGGCGTCGATGACCGCGATGTCCATGCCGTTGCCCGAGGCGGAGTCGCGGCGCATCGCGGCGTTGAGGCCGCGGATGGCGAGGTCGACCGCCTCCTTCACGTTGAGGTCCGCCGTGACGCGGTCCTCGAGGACGCCGTAGACGAAGGGGGAGCCGGAGCCGGTGACGGTCCAGCGCTCGGGGATGGCGCCGCCCGCCGCGTCGACGGCGTAGATGGAGCCGCCCTGGTCGTCGAAGCCGCCCACGATGAGCTGCACCCAGTAGGGCTGGAACCGGCTCGCGTTGAGGATGTTGCCCAGCAGGGAGGCGGCGCTGCGGACCTGCATCCGGCTGTCGCGCTTGAAGCGGTAGAGCTGCGCCTGCGCGTGCAGGTGGCGGGCGATCATCTGCGCGTCCCCCACCAGGCCGGCGGTGGTGAGCGCGAGGTGGCTGTCGACCGGGAACAGCTTCTGCGTGTTCTTGTGGCCGATGAGGTGGCCCATCGTGGCGCGCTTCTCGGTGGCCATCACGACGCCGTCGGGGCAGGCGATGGCGAGCGTCGTCGTGCCCGTCTTGGCGGTGGGGGCGCCGTCGCCGCGCAGGGCGCTCGTGGCCAGGGGCGGAAGGGAGGCGGCGTTGGGGGGCGTGAGGCCGTTGAGGTCTTCCATGGGGGGACGTCCAGTCTCCGAGACGGCGGACCAAGTGGGGGTGCGATTTGAAGGGTTCGCCGCGCCGACCAAACCACGAATCCCACGAATTGCACGAACCGAGACCCTGTTCGTGAACTTCGTGGAATCCGTGGTTCAGTTGGGGGCGCAACCCTGAAACCCGGCAGCCCGTCGCCGCCTGCGTGCAGCCCCCCGTCGTCATCCTGGTCGGCCCGCAGCACCCGGGCAACGTCGGGGCCTCGGCGCGGGGGGCGGCCAACTTCGGCTGCACGGACTTCCGCGTCGTGGACCCCAGGTGCGACATCCGCTGCGACGAGGCGCTGTCGCGGGCGCTGCACGCCAAGCCGCTCCTGCAGGACGCGAAGGTGTACGCGACGTTGAAGGAGGCGTTGGAGGGGGTCAGCCTCACCATCGGCACGACGGCGCGCACGGCACGGGCGGTGAACCACTTCCTCCGCAAGCCCAGCGACGTCCGCGACGCCCTCGAGGCGCTGAAGGGGTTCGACGGCAGCATCGCCTGGGTGTTCGGCCGCGAGGACGCGGGGCTGACCGGCGCGGAGGTGGACCTGCTGGACCAGCTCGTCACCATCCCCACCGCGGAGTACTGGAGCCTCAACCTGAGCCACGCCGTGACGCTCTGCCTCTACGAGCACTTCCGCGTCCAGGCGCAGCGCATCACCCCCGAGCGGATCCTTGAGCCCGACGCGCTCCAGGCCCTCCACAACGCCTGGGACGCCCTAGTGCTGGAGGTGGAGGAGCGCGGCTGGCGGCAGCGCACGGCGCGCGGCGTGTGGCGCAAGGTGCTGGGCCGCAGCAACCCCGACACCTTCGAGGTGCACAACATCATGGGCATCTTCGCCAACACCCTGAAGCGCTTCGGCCACCCCGGCTACCAGACCCCGGCCAGCCAGCGCCGCCTCGCCGGGGAAGGGAAGCTGGTGCCGCGGCGGGAGGCCCCGCACGAAGACGCGGGGCCCGAGGCGCTGTTCGACGGCAACGAGGCGGGACCAGGCCAGCCGTAGCGCTCCCTCCCCGGCCTTGCCTGAAACCCGACGGGCAGGAGTCCGGGGATTTCGAGGATGCCGGGGCGACTCCCATCCCTGGACTCCCGGAATCCCTGCTCGAAAGGGCGGCGTGGCAGGGGTTGAGGGGCAAGGCCCGCGCAAGCGGAACGGGTTTGACGGGGCGGCGGCGTCCCTGCCCGTGGTCTCCTGGGTCCCGCACATCGTCATCCCGACGCTCGTCGCGCTGGCGTTCTTCCGCTCGCTGCCGCGGCCCTGGGTCTTCGCGTGGGCCCCCCTCGTCTGGCTGCAGGACCTCGACTACCTCTCGCCCGGCGAGCACCGCGTGTATTCGCACAACCTCTTCGTCCCGCTCGCGCCGCTCGCCGCCCTGCTGGTGCTGTGGCGGCGGCAGGCCGGCCGGGTGCCGGAGCCGGAGCGCTTCTGGGCCTTCGCGCGGCGCCCCGGCGCCCCGGTGTCGCTGCTGCTGGCCTCCTACTACCTCGCCAGCCACGTCTTCCTCGACCTCTTCGCGGGCGGCGTCGTGCTGTTCTGGCCGCTGCTCAACGTGAACCTCTACCTCGACTACGAGATTTACCTCGACACGGCGACCAACGAGTTCGAGCCCGTGGGGGAGATTGGCTCGTCGCAGGGCGCGCCCGCGCTGGCGCCGCTGTACCCCTGGCTCACCTACGTCGACACCGCCGTGCTCGCGTTCATCGGCGTGGTCGGGCTTGTTGCGCTGGGGCGGTCGCTGGCCCTGCGGAGGGCTGCCTCGCGCGCGCCATCCACAAAGGGAAAGACCCCGCCGGGGGTCGAGCGGCCGTGAAGCCGCTGCCCGCCGCCGCGTCCCTGCTGCTGTGCGCCCTCGCGCTGGCCGGCTGCTCCGGCGGCAGCCCCGACGGCGACCGCGACAGCCTCGCCGACGCGCAGGAGGCCAACGGCTGGGACATCCAGGTCACCGCGCTGGACGGGACGGTGTCCGCCCGGCACGTCACCAGCGACCCGGGCAACCGCACCACCGACGGCACGCTCCTCGCTGACACCTACAAGTACGCGCTGGGGCTCGACCCGCGCTCCCAGGACACCGACGGCGACGGGCTGCTCGACTGCCAGGAGGTCCTGCACAGCGTGCGCTCCGCCTGCCTCGACCCCGGCTTCACCGGGACGACCGACCGGGGGACGCGGACCCTCGCCAACGACGCCGACACCGACAACGACGGCCTCTCCGACGGCCAGGAGGTCGACGGCCCGGTGCGCACCGACCCGCTGCGGGCGGACACGGACGGGGACGTGCTGCGGGACGGCGACGAGGTGCGGCTGCACGCCGACCCCACCAAGGCGGACACGGACGGGGACGGCTGCCGCGACGGCACCGACGCGTTCCCGGAGGCGGACGTGCGCCTCGTGCCGGGCCTCGGCAACCTCACCTGGAAGGCCGGCCAGCCGGCGCACCTGCGCTTCTACCTCGTCATGCTGGGCAGCGACCCCGCCATCTTCCCCGACCAGGACCTCGCCGTGCAGCCGGGGCAGGCCATCGACCTCTCCCGCCTGGCGCAGCCCGCGCTGCGGACCGACTGCACCTTCCTGGCCACCGCCCCGTGGCTGAACCTCGACCTCCAGTTGCGGTGGACGGACGCCCCCGGCGGCGCCCGCCAGGCCGACCTCGCCAGCCTCTCCAAGGCGGGCGACGGCACCCACACGGCGTTCTACAACCCCCGCGCGGACGCCTTCTCCGCCAGCCTGGACGGCACCGCCCCGGCCCCCGCGCCCCTCCTGCTGGCCGGCGCCGACGCCACCCTGGAGGTCCACCCCTACGCGGTGACGCCGGGCGGCGCGCGTTTCAAGGAAGATAACCAGAACTCTTAATATGAAGGGTCGCTGTCGCTCAGATAGCCGAAGCCCCCTTCTGGGGGGCCGGCTCCAAAAGTGGAGTCGTGGACCCATGCACAAGACCCTGTCGCGCCTGCTCATCCTGACCTTGGCCGCCTCGCTGGCCGCAGTCGTCGTGGCCCCCGTGGCGTCCGCGCAGGGCCCGGTCAAGCCCCAGTTCACCTTCGGCCTCCCCACCGTGGACAAGAGCACCCTGGTGGCGGACGTGGACGTCGGCAAGATCACCGTCCCCGGCAAGTTCACTTTCAACACCCCCGGCACCGTCGCCGGCGCCGTCGCCATCCAGTCGGCCATCCTGAAGTACACCAAGGAGCCCTCCTGCGACAAGGCCGGCACCAGCATCATCGGCCCCACCAGCACCCCCATCGACCTGAGCAAGGCCACCGGCGGCACCCAGACCTTCGACACCTCCTCGTCCTTCAGCATCTCGGCCACCCAGCTCGCCCCCGGCGAGACGGACATCAAGTGCAGCTTCACGGCCAAGGTCACGGCGCTGCAGAACAACGCCTACTCGGACACCGACGAGCAGTCCACCAGCCTCCTGGTCAAGGTCAAGTTCCTCGGCCTGCTGACCGCGAACGTCCCCAACACCATCGTCGAGGCGGGCCCCCAGAAGGAGATCCGCTACGAGATCGAGCTGACCAACCTGGGCAACTCGCTCACCAACGTCAACTTCAACCTCGCCGGCGAGACCCCCGAGGGCTGGAGCCCGGTCCCCCCGACGCCCATCATCATGCAGTCGCAGCAGCAGGGCGGCACCGAGTTCGCCAAGAAGGTCAACTTCCTCATCCAGACCCCGCACAAGAACGGCTGGAACAACGACGAGAAGACCTTCCAGCTCAAGATCCAGCCCAGCTCCACCAAGGACCCCGACCAGAAGGGCAACGAGATCGCCGTGAACGTGCTCGCCCGCGTGCGCGGCATCTACGTCCCCGGCCCGGAGCCCTTCCTCCTGGTCGCCGCCCTGCTGGGCGCCGCCATGGTGGCCCGCCTGGTGCGCCGCGCGGACTGAGCCCCCAGGGATACCGTGCGTGTCCACCCCCTCTCCACCTTCTCCCTCTCCCTTCTGGCCTGCACCCTCCTTCTCGCCGGGGTGCCCGCCGCCGCGCAGTCGGAGGGGGTCCTGTTCGACTTCCGCCTCGACATCCCCGAGGGCCTGAACGAGATCCCGGTGCTCCTGCAGCGCTCGTTCACGCTGACGTTCACGGACGCCTCGCGGGACGGCACCTCCATCGTCCCCGGGGCGCCGCCGCTGGGCGCCACGCCGCACCACGTCGAGTTCCGCCTCTCGCCCGGCTTCAACGACACCACCGGGTGGCAGATCGTCCCCCCCGGCGGCTTCGACAGCTTCCCCGGCCAGGTCCACAACGTCGTCTTCGACGTCCTGGTGTTCACCACTGCGGAGAACCCCTACTACCGCCTCAACATCAACACCACCATCACCACGGCGGACGGCCAGACGTTCCACCGCGACGGCTCGATGCTGTTCTTCACCAAGGGCATCGCCGGCTTCACCGTCCGCCCCGGCAGCGCGGTGCTGGGCCTCAAGCCGCGCGAGATCGCCCAGGCCGACCTGCGGGTGGTGAACTTCGGCTCCCTGCCCCGGGCCTACGACTTCGAGATGGTCGACAACCCGTGCGAGCTGGGCGTCGGCCCGCCCGCCTCCGTCGTGGTGCAGGGGAAGGGGACGCGCGACGTGCAGTTCTCGGTCCAGGGCCCGGCCACCCGCTTCGACCTGCTGGGAGCGCCCTACTGCCTCCTCACCTTCAACATCGTGGCGCACGACAACCCCAGCCTGGCGCGGCAGCAGACCGTGACCGTGCAGCTCGCCCCCGCCATCGCCCTCGACCCCCTGGCGGTCTTCTACTTCTTCGCCGCCCTCCTGCTGCTCGTCCTGCTGGTCCTCTTCCTGCGCCGCCGCAAGGAGCGCCTGGAGGAGGAGATCCTCGGCAAGCCGCAGAAGCCGTGGACCATCCCCGTGGAGCAGGTCTACCTGCGGCACCTGAAGGCCAAGGACCAGCGCGCCTGGTACGTGGTGCGCCACTACCTGATGGAGGACGAGTACCGCTCCGCGCTGCTGTGGTACAAGGCCTACAAGAAGGCCACCCGCGGCGACCGCAGGAGGGAGCGCCTCGTCCTGGCGCAGGAGAGGTCGTACGCGCGCTGGAAGGCGGGCTGGGAGAAGGACATCGCCAAGCCCGTGGCCAAGGCGGACCGCTTCGAGGCCAAGCTCCAGGGGAAGCTCGACCGCAAGGCGCGCAAGACGCACCGCAAGGCCACCCGCAGGTGGCGCAAGGCCGTGCGCAAGCTGGAGGCGAAGCGCCACAAGAAGGTGGAGCGCGAGCAGACCCTGCACGCCAAGCTCGTGGCCCGCGCCCGCAAGAAGGGCCTCCCCGAGCCCGAGCCGCTCCAGGTGGGCCCGCCGGAGCTGCCACCGCAGCCCGCCCCGCGCCCCCGCCCCCTCGCGGAGCACCGCTGGGCCCGCAAGGCCGCCCGCCAGCGCAAGCGGATGCTGCGCAAGCAGGGCAACCTCGAGGTCAGGTTCGAGCGCGCCGACGCCCGCAAGCAACTCCAGCTCCAGCGCAAAGTGGAGAAGCTGTCGCGCGACATCGGGGACGCCGGGTTCGTGGCGCAGCACGCCACGCAGCAGCAGTGACCTCCGGACGAAACCACGGATTTCCAGGGATGCACGGTCGCAGATGGGTCAGGCTCCCTCCGGGGCACCGTGTCGTTGGGCCCTCGGAAATCGAAGGCGATGGCTGGCACAGCCGCCTGAATCCATGCCGTCCGTGGGCTCCGTGGTTTAGGCGTCGGCGGAGCGCCGGAACTGCTCCAGGATGCGCCGGCTCGCTTCCTGCGGGCTGACCTTCCCTGCCGAGACGTCGGCCAGCAGGGGCGCGAACGCGGGCTTGGGGCTGCCGTCGCGCGCGAAGGCGAAGCCGGCCACGTCGCGCACCAGCAGCGCGCGCACCTGGTCCCGCAGGCGGCGCTCGCGGCGGCGCTGCCACTCGCCGGAGGACTGGCTCCAGGCGGCGTGCTGCGCGACGGCGGACACCAGGGCCTGCACGCCGTCGCCGCGCTCGGCCACGGTGCGCAGGATGGGCGGGCTCCACGCCGGCGTCCCGGTGGGGGCCCCGGCGGGCGGCTCGGGGTGGGCGAGCAGGAGGTTGGCCTCGACGTCGCCCTGCACCCTGTCGGCGCCCGCGAGGTCGGCCTTGTTGACCACG
>JBHELM010000120.1:0-11116 GCA_046352715.1 Thermoplasmatota archaeon
CCCCGGCCACGGCATCGCCGAGGCGGACCACGTCCAGCCCATCGCCAAGCCGAGCCAGCTCCCGGTCGCGGGCCCCCTGACGGCCAAGGACTACAAGGGCACCCTGCCCCCGGTCTGGTGCCCTGGCTGCGGCGACTTCGCCGTCCTGGCCGCGATGCAGAAGGCGCTCGCCGACCTCAAGCTCCCGCCGCACGAGGTCGCCTTCGTGTCGGGCATCGGGTGCAGCAGCCGCTTCCCCCACTTCATGAACGCGTATGGCTTCCACACCGTGCACGGCCGCAGCCTCCCCGTCGCGGTGGGCCTCAAGCTTGCCATGCCCCAGCGTACCGTCATCGCCGTGGGCGGCGACGGCGATGGCATGGCCATCGGCGCCGGCCACTTCGTCCACACCGCGCGCCGCAACCCCAAGATCACCTACGTGATGATGGACAACGAGATCTACGGCCTCACCAAGGGCCAGGCCTCGCCCACCTCCGAGCTTGGCCTCAAGACCAAGACGACGCCGTTCAGCAACGCCGAGCGCTCCGCGGACCAGCCCATCAACCCGCTGGCGCTCGCCATCATCTCGGGCGCCACCTGGGTCGCGCGCGGCTACTCCGGGAAGGTCAAGGAGCTCACCGACCTCCTCAAGGCCGCCATCAACCACGACGGCTACGCCTTCCTGCAGGTCATCAGCCCCTGCGTCACCTTCCACGACATCTACGAGCAGGCCAAGGCCAACCAGCGCCAACTGGAGCCGACGCACGACAAGGCCGACAAGTTCGCGGCCCTGCACGCGGCCATGAACGACCACTGGGTCACCGGCCTCTTCTACGAGGAGACCCGCCAGAGCTTCAACGCCGCCATCGCCAAGCAGCAGGCCGACGCCGCCGGCAAGAAGGACACCGGCCTCGCCGGGCTGGCGCAGAAGATCCTCGCGACGGCGAAGTAGGAACTCTTGGATGCAGCAGGCCACGGGCTGTCTCGGCTGACCTAATTTGACTTCGGAGCGTTCAAGAAGTCGAGGCGAGGGTCCAGGGACATGGACTTCCTTGGGACTTTGGCGGGCGCTGGCCTTGTCGTGGTTCTCTTGGCTCTCACGCCGTTGGTCCTGTTCCTGGTGGCACTGTGGCGCATTGGGAGCGCCCTTCATCGGATGGCGAATGGGATGCGCGAGTACGTTTGGCTGAAGTTCCCTGGAAGCCGTCCCCCCGGCACGTGACCTCGGCGCTCAAACCGGGACGATAGAGGGAGTTTTTCAAGTGGGCGGGTGTGGGCGCGCCAATGAGCGACCGCAAGACCGTCGAGCCCGGCACCCCCCTCGCCTACAGCGAGGAGATGCTGCCCGGGCCCGGCACCTACGACGACGGCACCCAGATCCGCGCCGCCCTGTTCGGCAGCGAGGCCGTCGACCCCAAGACCATGACCCTCTCCGTCGCCCCCGCCGGCAAGGCCGTGGCGCAGGTGGAGAAGGGCGACATCGTCGTCGGCATGGTGACCTACATCAAGCCCGAGGCGCTGGCCTCCGTCAAGATCATGGCCGTGCGCGGCAAGGAAGGCCGCAGCATCCACATGCCCCTGGAGGGCACCCTCCACGTCAGCAAGATTGACGCGCGCTACATCAAGTTCGTCGACGAGGAGTACAAAACCGGGGACTACCTGCGCGCCAAGGTCATCGGCCTCAAGGGCGGGCCCCAGTTGGCCACCGACAAGCCGGACCTCGGCTGCATCAAGGCGTTCGGCCCCAGCGGCAACCAGCTCCAGTTGGAGGGCCGCAAGCTGAAGGACCCCGAGACCGGCCAGGTCTTCTACCGCAAGCTGGCCTCGGACTACGGCAGCGGCAAGGTCTGAGTCCGTCAGCGACCACGAATCTCACGAAGCGCACGAGCCGCTTTTCGTGCACTTCGTGGTTTGGTTGGCCTTCACGCCTCGAAGACCTGTTGCGGGTCCACCGCGCGCACGTGCCCCGACTCGTTGTCGTAGAGCAGCCCCAGCACCTCGATGCCCTTGGGCATGAGGGGGTGGCTGCGGATGAGCTGCACGCTGTGCCGCACGTTCTCCCCGGCGTCCTCGAACCCGCCCAGCCAGCGCTGGAAGTCGGGCCGCATGACGTCGTGCAGCGGCACCTCCGTCGTGGCGGCGATGCTCTTGGCGATGCGGAACTCGCCGCGCCCGACGAGGGTCATGCCGCACTTGGTGTGGCCGAGGATGGCGATGTGGCGCACGCCCAGCAGGTGGACGGCGACGACGAGGCTGCGCAGGGTTCCGTCGTCCAGCAGGTTGCCGGCGTTGCGGATGACCTTGGCGTCGCCGTGCTTGAGGCCGAGGACCTTCTCGACATTGTGCCGGGTGTCCATGCAGGCCACCACGGCGAGCTTGAGGGCGGGCGGGGTGGCGAGGTCGCGGTCGGCGGGGTCCCACTCATGGCTGACGTAGGAGCGATTGCCGTCCAGGAGGACGCCGAGGATGGGCCGGTCCATTGGGACCGCGCGAGGCGGGGGGTGGAGAAGACGGTTGCGCATCGTCGACCCCCGTTTTGTGACTCTGTTGGGCCTGTTTCGATGGAAATTTCTGAAACTGATTGATTGCATTTCCAACATCGTCATGCAACAAACGCTCTTGTCAGGAGAGAGAATCTGCCAATGAGACCATCGCGATGGGTTTGGTTAACGTATTATGGCGCGGCAGGATTCATCTGAACATGAGATCCATTCTCATCGGAGGCTTGGGGGCGCTATTGCTTGCCATGGTGGCTCCTGCGGCGAGTGCCGCGGATGGGGCGGCCGGAGTCGCGGCCCAATGCCAAGTGAATTGCCCTGGCCAACCCACCTGCGACCTCGTGCAGGGAACAGGGAGTCCACCCTATGTTTCGGTGAACCCTGTCTTGGGAGTCTTGACAGTCAACCTGGGCTGCGTCCTTAGGGATGTTCCTGTGGTCAACGACGTCCTGGTGCTCGTCTGCCAACTCGCCTGTGATCTGGTGCCCGAGGTGCCTTGCCATGGAGTGAAAATTACCGAACTCCCTGAGCAATGCCATGTCGTGCCCGGTTGCGTGGATTGCATTGACCCTGCGGGCATCGGCAGAATCGCCTCCCGCATCGACCTGGCGGTCTTCGTGGAGTGTGCGGCTGGCAGCGACCGCGGCTCCGACGCATCCCAGCAGGCGGTCGTGGCGCAAGGATGCCTCGGCACCCAAAGCGCCTGAGTCCGTGCTGGCCGCATGGGCATGACAATCCTGTAGACGAAAGTCGTCGCGTCGGTCCTGCAAATGCCAGCTTATGCAAGAATCGGGAAGCACCGCAGGATTCATCGACTGCGCCTCAAAGCCCCGTCGGAGTGGAGGCCGTCCGAGGCCATCGACTTCGACTGGCCTGCCTGCCAGAGCGCCTCGGCGCCGCACTTCTAGCAGCGGCTTGGCGTTGGCCCCGGCAATCTGCCCGTTTATTTGGGGCGGGGGAGGGATAAACGGGCAACGCCCAGCCTGCCGGGACGCTTAAATAACAAGCCAAAGTCGCGCGAGCCATGCAGCTCAAGGTGCTCTCGCAGACCGCCACCGAGATGGAGATCGAGGTCCTGGGCGAGAACGAGACCCTCCTCAACCCCATCAAGCAGGCGCTGCTGGCGGACAAGGACGTCGACTTCGCGGAGTACATCATCGAGCACCCCAGCCTGTCGACGCCCAAGATTTTCCTGCGCACCAAGGGCGGCAAGGCCAAGCCCGACGCGGTCCTGAAGCGCACCATCAAGAACCTGGTGGCGGAGTTCGACGGCTTCGAGACCGAGTTTGCGGCCCAGCTCAAGAAGCGCAACTGATGCCTGCGAGCAGGGATTCCGGGGATTTCGAGGATACCTTTCGGGGCGTCTCCCCGGCATCCCCGCAATCCCTGCCGGTCGGAAGGTTCGGCATGGCTGACCGCCCCTTGCCCCCCGCGTCCGAGCAGGCCGTGGGCCTCCGCTCCTACCTCTCCGCGACGCCTGGCATCGGCGGCCGGCTGCGCAGCGAGCCCGAGGACTTCCGCGTCGTCGAGCTGGGTCCCGGCCCCGCGCCGCTGGCGGAGGGCGCCTTCACCGCCGCGCGCGTCGAGCTGCGCAACTGGGAGACCAACCGCTTCGCCATGCAGGCGGCGCGGGAGCTGGGCATCCACCGCGAGCATGTCGCCTTCGCCGGGATGAAGGACAAGCGCGCCCTCACGGAGCAGTGGTTCACCTTCAAGTGCCCCCCTGAGGCGCTCGACCGCCTGGGCGCGCTGGGCGACGTGAGGGTGCTGGAGCGCCACCCGACCCGCAAGGCCAGCTTCACCGGCGCGCACGAGGGCAACCGCTTCGTCCTGCGCGTGCGGGGCTCCACCCGTGACCGCGCCGCCGTGCAGGGCACCCTGGAGGCCATCGTGGCCAACGGCGGGGTGCCCAACTTCTTCGGCACGCAGCGCTTCGGCGGCCACTTCCGCCCCGTGACGCACCTGGTGGGCCGCGCCATCGTCGAGGGCGACCTGGAGGAGGCGTGCCGGCTCTACCTCGGCCACCCGATGCCGACGGAGCGCTCCGAGGCGCAGGCGGCCCGCCGCGTCTACGAGGAGACCCGCGACCCCACCGCCGCCCTCGCCGCCTACCCACCGCAACTCGACCCCGAGCGCGACATGCTTCGGAGGCTGCAGAAGCGGCCCGGCGACTGGCGCCATTCCCTGCTGGCGCACCCCTACAACCTGCTGCTCCTGTTCGTCCACGCGCACCAGTCGCTCGTGTTCAACGAGGTGCTGTCGGCCCGCGTCGCGGCGGGGCTCGGCCTCAACACGGCCCACCCCGGGGACCGCGTCATGGGCATGGACGAGGACGGCACCAAGACCCACCTCGTCACCGCCGCCAACCGCGAGCGCGTGCAGCGGGAGCTTGACCTGGGCCGCGCCACCCTGACCGCCCTCCTGCCCGGCCTCAACGCCCCGCTGGCGGAGGGCGAGCCCGGCCAGGTCGAGCAGGAGGTCCTGGACACCCTGGGAATCGACCTGGCGGACTTCCGGGTGCGCGACCTCCCCGAGCTGGCCTCCGACGGCCGCCGCCGGGGCATCCTCCAGCCCGTGCGCGGCCTCGCCGTGGAGTGGGTGGACGCGGGAGACGGCGGGGAGGACCCGGTGTTCTCCTTCGCCCTTGGGAAGGGCTCCTACGCCACCGTCGTGATGCGCGAGTTCATGAAGGGCGACGGGGCCGACGCTTAACCACAAAAAGCCTTCGCTCGCGCGCGGCCGTTTCCAGAAGGAAAACGCTTATCCTGGGGCCGCCTGGGGAAGGAACATGGACGACAACGACGCAGGCGGGTTCGCGAAGCGCAATGTCCAGTTCTTCCGCGCCCTGGGCATCATCCTCGGGTTCGGCGTTCTGACCGCGCTCATCCTCGGCTTGGGCAACGTGCCCGGCCTCGGCGTGTTCGACATCGGCGCCCTCAGCCGCGCCCTGCTGCTCTCCACCGTCGTCGTCACCGTCGTCCTCATCCTGTTCCTGTTCCGCATCGGCGTCATCTTCGACGTCGAGCGCCAGGTGCGCGACCTGTTCGCCTCGGAGCAGGACCGCCTCACCGACATGCGCCGCGGCGAGGAGGAGGCGACCCGCGAGTTCCGCGAGGCGCTGCGCCGCGAGCTGGCCGACCTGCGCGACGCCATGAAGCGCGAGCTCAACCAGCGCGACCAGATGTACGACGGCGCCATGCGCGCCTCCAACCAGGCCCTCAAGGCCGCCTCCGACGCCCTCGCCCGCGCCGAGGCCCTCAGCCGCGAGCCCGCCTACCGCACCACCATCGAGAAGCTGGTCGCCGACGTGGGCGCGATGGCCAAGGACCTCCAGGCCCTGCGCACCGCCGACAAGGTCAACTCGCCCCTGCTCAAGGAGCTGCAGGAGAAGGTCGTCGTCCTCGAGGCCGGCCAGAGGAAGCTCAACATCCGCGTCGACGAGACCATGGAGGGCATCGAGCGCCGCGACATGGAGCAGGCCGCCCTGCGCCAGACGCTGGACCAGGAGCTCGCCTCGCTCAAGAAGCGCGAGACCCTGCTGCTGGTCAAGCAGCGCGAGCTGGAGGACCAGAACGTCAACCTCAGCCAGGCCGCCAAGCCGAAGAAGGCGGTGGAGTTCAAGCCCGGCGAGGAGACGCAGCACGTCATCGCCATCGAGAGCATCGGGCCCGCCTACGCCAGCCGCCTCAACGCGCACGGCATCATCACCATCCCGCAGCTCGTCGCCGTCGACGCCAACCAGGTCGGCAACCTCATCGGCGCCACCCCCGAGCTGGTGCGCCAGTGGCAGGCGATGGCCGAGCTGATGCGCCTCGACGGGGTCACCCCGCAGGCAGCCGACGCCCTGGTGTCCGCCGGCGTGATGGGCGCCAAGCAGCTCGCCGCCGAGACCGCCGAGGGGGTCAGCCGCAAGGTCAAGGACGCCGAGCGCGCCCGCAAGACCCGCATCCAGGGC
Source organism: Thermoplasmatota archaeon (assembly GCA_046352715.1). Lineage (GTDB taxonomy): Archaea > Thermoplasmatota > E2 > JACPAO01 > JAHFTW01 > JAHFTW01. Next base: position 6,433 of record JBHELM010000120.1, read on the forward strand.
CTCGACGCCTCCCCGGCCGTGGCGCAGAAGTGGGTCGACGCGGCCCGCAAGGCCACCGGCAACTGAGCCGACGAACCACGGATTGCACGGAGCCCACGGAACGTCTTCCGTGCCATGCGTGCAATCCGTGGTTTGGTCGTAGGTTAGGCGGCGCTCGCCGACAGCGTGTAGTCGACGTGGCAGGCCAGCCCGGCCTCGACGCAGCGGAAGCCCAGGATGTAGTCGCCGGGCTCCAGCGTGGCGCTGTCGGACTCCCCCTGTGAGCTGTAGTGGCACGCCGCGCCGCCGCCCTCCCCCGCCGCGAACGCGTCCCACTCCTGGGTGGTCAGCAGGCAGACGTCGGCGTAGCCCTGGCTGACCTGCATCGTGTAGGACACCCCCGCCGTGGACTCCAGGCGGAACGGCTTGCCGTCGGACTGGCCGCTGGCGAGGTCGAGCGCGCCGTGGGTGGAGACGCACCCCTCGCGCTCGGGCTTGAGGTCGGGATCCATCAACTGGCCGGGGCCCGCGGGGCCGTCGCGCCCCATCGCCTCGCCCAGGGCCCGCGCCGCGAGCGCCTGCACGCTCCCCTGGGTGTAGGGCGCCCACGCCCCGCCGCACCCGTCGTCGCCGAGGGGGACCACCGCGAGGCCGGGCTGGCTCCCCGCGTCGGCGGCGTCCGCGACGAAGCGCACCCCGACGTCGGCGTCGTCCCCGTCGCCCACCTCGCGCAGGTCAAGCCCCTGGCCGGCCCACTGCCGCATGGCGGCCTGCACCGCGGCGACGGCGGCGTCGGAGTCGGAGGCGCTGCGGGGGACGCGCCCGACGTAGACATGCACGACCGTCGGCTGCGGCTTGGCGGGCGGCTCGCTGGTGCTGGCGCCGCTGGGCTTCGTCGCCGGCTTCGCGGGCGGCGCCTTGGCGGGCGCCTTCGCCTTGGCCTTCGCCTTGGGCGGGGAGGGGCTGTCCGAGCCGCCGGAGTGCGACAGGTACGCCTGCCCGGCGAGCGCCGCGACCACCGCGACGCACAGCAGCAGCCCGACCACGGCAAGGCCGCGGTGGCGGCGCCGGGGCTTCAGGGACGCCTCGCTGGCCGGCGACACTAGGAGCTCGAGGCGGTGCGCGCCGCAGCTGGGGCAGGCGTCGGCGCCGTCCGGCAGCGGCTGGTCGCAGTTGACGCAGAGCAAGCGGTCGTTCCCTTGGCAGCCAACCTAGAAAGCGACGGCAGGGACAAAACCAGAGTGGGGGAACCTGCAATCCAGAGGTTGCGAGCGTTTCCTGCGAGCTTCGGTCCTCCGCGGTTGGGGCCGGGCATCGCGCCCTTTAAGCGCCGCCTCCTTGCGCAGCCCATGAGCAACACCACGGCGCAGACCCAGCCCATGCTCCTGGGCAGCGAGTGGACCGCCGACGGCCGCCTTCTGGCCCCCGTGCACGACCCCGCCACCGGGCAGGTCATCGCGCAGGTGCCGCAGGGGACCCGCGACGATGTGGACAAGGCCGTCGAGGCCAGCCGCGCGGCGCTGGAGGCGAAGGAGTGGCGCGGCATGGACCCGTCGCAGCGCGGCCGCATCCTGCAGAAGTTGGCGGCGCTGACCTACGCCAAGTCGAAGGAGCTGGCGCTGACGGAGAGCCGCAACAACGGCAAGACCCTCAAGGAGGCCGCCGGCGACGTGCGCTTCGCCGCGATGACCCTGGAGTACTTCGCGGGCTGGGCGGACAAGGTGGAGGGCCGCACCATCCCGGTGCCCGGTGACCGCCTCGACTACACGCTGCGCCAGCCTCTTGGCGTCACCGCGCACATCGTGCCGTGGAACTTCCCGCTCCAGCTCGCGGTGCGCAGCATCGCCCCCGCCCTCGCCGCGGGCTGCACCGTCATCGCCAAGCCCGCCAGCCTCACGCCGTTGAGCCTGCTGGAGTGGGCCAAGCTTGCTGACGAGGCGGGCCTTCCCAAAGGCGTCCTTCAAGTCCTCACCGGCCCCGGCGGCGAGGTGGGCGGCCGCCTCGCAAGCCACCCCGACGTCGACGGCGTCAGCCTCACGGGCTCCGTGCAGACGGGCGTCGAGGTGATGCGTGCCGCCGCCGCCAATGTCACCCCGGTCACGCTGGAGCTGGGCGGCAAGGGCGCGCACATCGTCCTGCCCGACGCCGACCCGAAGAAGGCCGCCAAGGGCATCTGCTTTGGCATCTTCATGAACGCCGGGCAGATGTGCTGGGCGGGCAGCCGTGTCTTGGTCCATGAGTCGCAGCACGACGCCCTCGTCGCCGCCGTCAAGGCGGAGGCGGCGGGCTGGAAGATCGGGCCCGGCACGCAAGAGGGCGTCCGCATCGGCAGCATGGTGAGCCAAGGCCAGCGCAAGGCGGTCCTCGGCCTCGTCGAGAAGGGCACACAGCAGGGCGCGCACGTGGCGATGGGCGGCAAGGCCCCCGCCGACCCGGCCCTCGCCGCCGGCGCCTTCGTCGAGCCCACCATCCTCACCGGCGTCGAGCCGAAGAACGTGGCCTGGCGCGAGGAGATCTTCGGCCCCGTCCTGTCGGTCATGCCCTTCGCCTCGGTGGACGACGCGGTGCGGCTCGCCAACGGCAGCGACTACGGCCTCCTCAACGGCGTCTGGACGCAGAGCCTCGGCGCCGCGCACCGCATCGCCCGCGACCTCGAGTGCGGCATGGTGTCGGTCAACGAGTACCCCATCACGTTCCCGCAGACGCCGTTCACCGGCTGGAAGAAGTCGGGCATCGGCGCCGAGCAAGGCCGCGACGCCATGGAGTTCTATACCCGCACCAAGAACGTGAACGTCAACCTGGGCTAGACCGGGCCTTGGCCTGTCCAGAAGGCCCATGCCATCGGCCTCAATGGGCTGGCATGGATGCCACTCCAGCCCTCCACCTCCAGGCGGGGTTCCTGCGCAAGGTTCATACCTTTGGTCATACCATCCTTCCTACCGTGGGGAAGACCAAGCTGGCCCTCAGCCTTGACGCCGGACTCGTCGCCCAGATGGACGCCCTGGTGCGGAGCAAGGAGCACCCCAGCCGGAGTGCCGCCGTCGAGGCCGCCATCCGCGCCTACCTGAAGCTGGCGCGCGATGCAGCCTACAACCTCCTCATCGACCAACTTGATCCTGAGGAAGAGAAGGCCCTGGCGGAGGAGTGGTATGCAGGGGAGACGTTCGGGTGACGCCGCGCGGCGCAATCGTCTGGGCCAACCTAGGCCCGACCGTCGGCCATGAGCAGGCTGGCCGAAGGCCCGTCCTCGTCGTCAGCCGGACCCACTTCAACAAAGCCTCCGGGACGGTGATCGCCTTTCCCCTGACCAGCCAGCCGCAGAGGCTGGGCTACCCGGTGACGGCCCTCCTGCCGGATGGCATCCTGGCCAAACCGACCTGGGTGAAGTTGACCCAGGTGCGCACCGTCAGCGCCGAGCGCCTTGGAGCTCTGCTTGGGCAGGCGCCGGATGCCTTCGTCCGCCATTGCGTTCTCGGACTGGCGCAACACTGCGGACTGTAGACACTCTCAAGGGGGAGACCGGGACGCGGCGGCGTCTTTTTTCCGGCCTGATAGCCGATCAAACCACGGATTGCACGGAACGAATCCGCGCCATCCGTGAAATCCGCGGTTCGGTTGGTGCAGATTCGGCCCCACGAAAACCGCGGATGACGCGGATTTCGCGGAGAGGCGCGAATCTTGTCATCCGTGCAATCCGTGGTTTCGGAGGTTCGGTGGGAACCTGCAGGCCGCGCCCTCATCCTTTTCTCTGCGCCGCCATGGCGGGCCCGTGCCCAACCACGTCACCGAGTCCCGCCACGACGGCGGCGTCGCGCTCCTCACGTTCGACAACTCCGCCCGCGCCAACAGCATCGACGCCTCCATCGTGGGCGAGCTGCACGCCAAGGTGAAGGCGCTGCTGGCCGACCCCCAGGTGCGCGCCCTCGTCCTCACCGGCACCGGCAAGGCGTTCAGCACCGGCGCCGACGTCAAGCAGTTCGCCCAGGGGACCAAGGACGGCACGAGCGTGCAGTGGGTCCTCGACACGACGGGCGAGCTGCACCCGCTCCTGCTGGAGCTGCGCGCCTCGTCAAAGGTGTTCGTGGCGGCCGTGAACGGCGTCGCGGCGGGCGGCGGCCTCGGCCTCGCCTTGGCGGCGGATGTCCGCATCGGTGGCCCGGATGCGCGCTTCGCAGCGGGCTACTTCGGCCTCGGGTTGAGCCCCGACGGCGGCTCGACCTGGCTGCTGCCGCGCCTCATCGGCGAGCAGCGCACCCGGCAGTTCTTCTTCACCAACGAGGTCATGCCCGCCGAGGAGGCGCACTTCACCGGCATCCTGGACGAGCTGGTGGCGGCTGACGAGGTGCTCCCCCGCGCCCTCGCCGTCGCGAAGGAGTGGGGGGCGTGGAGCAAGTGGAGCCGCGAGTCCACCAAGCGGCTGCTCGACGCCCAATCGGGCAACACGTTCGAGGCGCAACTGGACGTGGAGCGCGGGCTCATCGCGGCCGCGGCGGGGACGAAGGAGTTCAAGGAAGGCGTCGCGGCGTTCCTGGAGAAGCGCAAGCCGAAGTTCTGACCACCCCTAAACCACGGGTTCCAAGGATGCATCGTCGTAGTCAGTTGGCCCCTCTGGGAAATCGAAGGCGATGGCTTGCACAGCCCCCTGAATCCGTGCGTCCGTGGAATCCGTGGTTTAGGCGTCGGCGGAGCGCCGGAACTGCTCCAG
>JBHELM010000121.1:0-7340 GCA_046352715.1 Thermoplasmatota archaeon
CTCGCAGCCGACGTGGCGGCGCAGGCCGTCGAGCGTGCGGAGGTACTGGTGGTAGCGGCCCTTGTCGTCGTCCTTCAGCTCGATGGCGTTGGAGGTGATGTGCTCCAGCAGCGTGTCGCCGGAGACCAGGTGGTTGCCCTCGGTCTCCAGCAGGAGGGAGCCGGGGGTGTGGCCAGGCGCCAGCCGGACGCGGGCCTCCAGGTCGCCCAGGACGACGCGCTCGCCGTCGCGCACCGGGGCCGCGATGGGGGTGTCCTCCAGGTGCAGGTCGATGCTCTCGCTGCGGCCCCCGATGGCCTGCGCCGCGTCGGCGGGGACGCCGTGGGCGAAAAGGGCCGCGTGGAAGGCGGCGTTGCGGGGCGCGGCGTCGCGGCGGAACGTCTCGAGGAACGGGGCCTCCTCGCGGGGGGCGGACAGCGGGACGCCGTGCTCGCGCCGCAGCCGGGCCGCGTTGCCCGCGTGGTCGACGTGGCCGTGCGTGACCAGGAGGCGCAGGCGGGCGGGGCCGACCCCGGCGGCGTGCAGCCCCTCCTGGAGGGCGGCGTAGGCAGCGGGGGTGCCGATGCCGCAGTCCACCAGGGCCGGGCGGGCGCCGGGGAACAGCCAGCAGTTGGCGCTGCGGAGCGCGAACGGGAGCGGCACCTCGATGCGGACAGGCGGGGCCGCCACGCCAAGCCCACCGCCAGACAGTGAAAAAGCCAAGAGGGTCGAGGCGCTTGGGCCGTCCATGGACGGGAGCGAGGCGCCGCTGCGCCACCTGACCCTGCGGGTGGAGCACGACTGTCCGCTGGCGCAGCTCTCGCGCGACGTCCCCGGCACCGACATCCAGGCGTGGAGCTCGCACCGCCTCGAGGTGGTGGAGGTGCGCTGCGCCCCCGCGCTCTGGTCCAAGGTCGAGTCCGCCGCCCGCCGCCTGCTCCGGCCGCTGCGGACCCTGCGCACCGCCGACGGCGGCCTGCTGGTGTGGGAGCCGGACGTGCGGGAGGAGCGCTCCATCAGCCGCATCCTGGAGGCGCACCGCCTCATCTGGCTGCAGCCGATGCGGGTGCGCGGCGGCTGGGAGCACTACGACGTCATCGCCGTGGGGGAGGGGGACGGCCACGAGCGCGCCGCCCTGCACGCCCTCGCCGCCGTGGGCACGCCGCAGGTGGTGCGCCGCCGCGCCGTGACCGCGCACGACCTCGTCGCGTCCCTGTTCCTCTCGCTGCGCCCGGTCCTGGACGCGCCCACCGACAAGCAGGCCGCCGCCCTCCTGGCCGCCGCCGAGTCGGGCTACTACCGCAGCCCCCGCGAGGTCACGACAGCAGAGGTCGCCACGAAGATGGGGCTGGGCCGCAGCGCCTTCGAGGAGCGGCTGCGGGGTGGCGAGAATCGGCTGCTGGCGGCGCTCGTCCCGGCGCTGGAGGCGGCGCGGACGGAGCCTGCGAAGGCCAGTTAGGCTGTCCGGGGTTTTGAAAGGGCAAACACAGATTCCACGGAGGACACAGAGGACAACGTGAATCGTGAAACCTGTGGAATCCGTGTTTGCCCTACCACGGTGGCCAACCCCGTCGTCCCCCGAAGGTTGACCAAACCACGCCTCGCGCCGCCTGGAGGCGACAGGAGAAGGCATTTTTACGCAGGGTGGGTGCGCGCGCCGTCCATGCGCACGCTGGCCCTCGCCGCCCTGCTGCTCCTGACCGTCGCCGCCGCTGCCCCCGCCGTGTCGGCTGGCCTGGGCATGCCCGACGCGCTCACCCCGCGCGGCAAGCTCGTCGGGGGGCTCTACACCATGATCACGGTGATGGGCATCGCCATGTTCTGCATCGTCTTCGCGTGGCTCGTCATCGTCATCGTGCGCTTCCGCGAGGGCACCGGCCACGGCCGGGCGACCCACGAGAGGGAGCGCCACAGCCTCAAGGCCGAGATGACCTGGACACTGGTGCCGCTCGCCCTCGTGCTGTGGATCGGCTACGCGGCGTACGGCGGCCTGGTGCAGCTCGACCACGGCATCCCGCTCGACCAGGCGGAGATGGAGATCAAGGTCGAGGGCACGCAGTGGAACTGGCAGTTCGACTACGGCCAGGGCGTCAGGCTGCTCGCCAACCCCGACCTGCACACCGGCAATGTGTCGGCGGAGAACACCTTCCTGGTGCCGCAGGACACCAACCTCCTGCTCAACATCACGAGCGGCGACGTCATCCACGCCTTCGACCTGCGCGACGCCAACCGCGCCTTCACCGTCTTCCTCGACGCCAACCCGCTGGGCGCCAACAAGCACAACCTGCAGACGGTCAACCTGCCGGCGGGCGACTACCACATCCAGTGCAACAAAATGTGCCTCAACCCGGGCCACGCGTACATGCGCGGCCTGGTCAAGGCGGTCCCGCGCGCCCAGTTCGACCACTGGCTCGCCGAGAAGGCGGCCTCCGCGGGCGCCAGCCCGGTGCAGACGCTGCCCCTGCACATCGCCAACGGGGCCGCGGCCGGCCTCGACGGCAAGCCCCTGGGCGGGCAGACCCTCGCGGTCACGACCCGCCTGGTGGTGGACGTGCGCGGCCCGCACGGCGACCTGCGCCTCAGCGTCGGCAACGAGACCCGCACCCTCGGCGCGGGCGAGACGGTGCACACCTACGCCGCCTTCGACTTCCCGCAGGCCGGCGACTTCACCCTGCGCGTCGCCGACACGGAGGAGGGCAAGACGGCCCTCTCCACCATCCCCCTCACCGTGAAGGACGCCAAGGTGGTCAAGGTCGACATGAAGAACTTCTTCTTCGACCCCAAGGAGCTGCGCTTCGAGGCGGGCAAGTCCTACCTCATCCAGGCGGTCAACGCGGGCGAGTCGGCGCACGACCTCAACATCGGCCACTGGAACGGCGGCAGCAACCCGACCCGCATCGTGCAGAGCCCCCTCGTCGGCCCCGGCGGCGCCGCGTCGGTGCTGTTCGAGCCCACCGAGAAGGGCACTTTCGACCTGTGGTGCAACCCGCACGCCTCGCTCGGCATGCTGCACGCGAACGCGGTCACCGTGGCCTAAGCAAGGCTTCGCGGCGCTCGGGCGAGCCGACGCCGAACCCTGGCAGCACACCGGGAGGAAACGTCGGCGCCGATGCCGACCGCCCGTGCCGGTGGCGTGGAGAGGATGGGCGCGGGGAGGGGAAGGCACCCAGCGGCCCGCGCCCGAAAAACCCAAGGCCGCGCAAGCGGGATGGCTTGGCCCACGCTCCATCTCCCCCGCGCCGGGCGGCGCCCCGGGCGCAACGGGCCGCTGGGGTCCGTGCCTCCCTCGCTTCGGGGCCGTCGATTCGGCCACCTGGGCCCTTGCGGGGCCGCTGCCCTCTGCGGGCATCCCTGGCGAGGCCGTCCTGCCGGAGCGGGCGCCTTGCGACGCCGCCGGGGCCGTCCCCATCGCTGGGTGGGCCCCTCTCCAAGACCGACAGGGCGGGGGTGTGGGGGCGGATGCATGGGTCCCGTCATCGCCTCCGGTCCAATGTCCGGTCGGGGGCTGCCCGAGGCCGTGTGGCCGGCGACCCCGTCCCTGGTGGCGGGGCCTCCCGCTCCTCGGCTTGCGCCTTGGTCCGTGGCGGGCCGGGAGGTCCCAGCCCGTCGCGTCCTGTCCAACCGCGGGGGCTGGGCAGGTGCGGGGGGTGACGGCGGCGGGGGCCCGTCAGCCCTCCGCCCGACCCGGGCGTCCCGAAGGGGCCCGAGTGGCCGTCCCGCTTGCGCGGTAGGCAGTGGAATCGACTGGGGGAGTTAGCGCTTTTCTGGAAAGCAGGCAACGTGTGCGACCCTTCCTTCACGCTTCCTGTGCTTCCTTTGCAGCGCGTTGGATAAGCGTTGCTTCGCCTGGACGACCGACTGACCGCGAAAGGCGCGAAACCCTCCGAAAAACCTCGTTCCATCGCGTTCGCGCGTTTCGCGGTGGGGTCGGCTGGCCCCCGAAGGTCTTTCGGCGGCGGCTCGATGGTGCCGTGATGCGTGCGCGGTTCTGGCTCGCGGTCGTCGTGCTTCTGGGCGGCTGCACCGGCTCAACCCCTGCCACCCTCACGGGCACCGTGCCGGGCGGCGGCGAGGACGGCGGCTTCCGCCTGGAGCGCGTGCTGTGCGGCCTCGACCAGCCGACCACGCTCGTGGCCGACGGCGACGGCTTCCTCGTCGGCGAGCAGGCGGGCCGGGTGCTACGCTGGGACGGCAAGGGCACGCCCACGGTGCTGCTCGACCTGACGGGGCGCGTCGCGTGCTGCGGCGAGCAGGGCCTCCTCGGCATCGCGCCGGACCCGCGGGAGCCGGGCACGCTCTACGTCCACTACTCCGGCGCGCCGGACGGGCGCACCGTGCTGTCGCACTTCGTGGGCCAGGTGGAGCATGTCCTGCTCGAGGTCGCGCAGCCCGCCGCGAACCACAACGGCGGCTGGCTCGCCTTCGGCCCCGACGGGATGCTCTACCTCGGGCTGGGCGACGGCGGCCCCGGCGGCGACCCGTCCGGCAACGGCCAGAACCTCGGCAGCCTGCTTGGCAAGATTCTCCGCATCGACGTGCGCGTGCCCTGCCCCGCCGACCCCTGCCACTACGCCATCCCGCCCGGCAACCCGTTCGCGCAGGGCGGCGGCCGCGGCGAGGTCTGGGCCTCCGGGCTGCGCAACCCGTGGCGCGCCGCCTTCGACCGCGAGACCGGCGAGCTGTGGATCGGCGACGTCGGGCAGAACAACTGGGAGGAGGTCGACGTGCAGCCCGCGGGCAAGGGCGGCCTCAACTACGGCTGGAGCCGCTACGAGGGCAACCACCCCTACCGGGGCGACGCGTCACGGGCGGGCCTCACCTTCCCGGTGGCGGAGTACGGCCACGCGGACGGCAACTGCGCCGTCACCGGCGGCGTGGTCTACCGCGGCGCGGCCGTCCCGGCGCTGCGGGGCACCTACCTCTACGGCGACTACTGCAGCGGCAGGCTGTGGGGCCTCAAGGACGGCGCGTCGAGCCTGCTGCTGGAGACCGGGCTGTCCATCAGCAGCTTCGGCGAGGACGCGGCGGGCGAGGTGTGCGTCGTCGACCGCGGCGGCGCCGTCTACCGCGTCACCGGGTGAGCCTTCGCCGGCGCCACCTCGCCGCGCCGCACCGCCTGCACCGCGAAGGCGTGCGCCTTGGGCCGCAGCGGCCGCCCCGCCCTCTCGGCGTGCACCTGCGTGTACTCGGCGCCCAGGAACAGCACCAGGCCCGCGTAGTAGACCCAGAGCAGGATGGCGGCGAGCCAGCCCGCGGCGCCGAACAGGCTGGTGACGCGGCTGTGGCCGATGTAGGCCCCGATGAGCTCCTTGCCCAGCGCCAGCAGCACCGCCGTCACAAAGGCGCCCACCCAGGTGTCGCGCCACTGCACCCGGACGTCGGGGAGCACCTTGTACACCGCCGCCAGCATCACCGTGAAGAGGCCGACGGAGACCACGAGGTCCACCAGGCTGCCCACCACGACGAGCGCGGTACCGTCCAGCAGGGTGCGCAGCCGCGCCGCCACCGCGTGCCACGCCGCGCTCACCACCAGCGACACCAGCAGCAGGAACCCGAGCACGACGAGCAGGCTGAACGAGAGGACGCGCGTCTTGACCGCGTGCCGCCAGCCCCCCCGCCGCACGTCGACGCCCCAGATGGTGTTGAGGGCGCCCTGCAGCTCGCCGAAGACCCCCGTTGCGCCCACCAGGAAGCCCGCGACGGCGATGCCGGTGCCCAGCCAGCCGGCGCGGGTGTGCTGGGCTTGGTCGAGCAGCTCGCTGACGGTGGCCGCAGAGCCGGGCCCGACGAGGGAGGCGACCTGCGCGACCACGGCGCCGCGCACCTCCGCCTGCCCCCACAGCGCGCCCGCGACGGCGATGACGATGACCAGCAGCGGCGCCATCGCGAAGGCGGTGTAGTACGCGAGCGCGGCGGCGAGGCGCGGGCACTTGTCCTGCACCCACTCGGCAAGCGTCTGCCGCCACTGCCGCCACGTCCGGAGGAGACCCAAGCGCCACGCCATGGGGCGGGGCCTCGAACGCGTTGCGTGGCCCGAACATGCGCGGGAAGGATGCAGTCTCCTTCAGGCCCATTCCAGCGGAACCGCGGAGGCCACGGAAGGCGCGGAAACTTGACCGACAAACCCGTTCACGAACCGCCTGACCTTCAGGACTTCGCCTGAGAAGTTGAGCAGGAGGCCAACCGGAAGCGGCTTCCGCCGGCCGCAAAGCGCCGCACGCCCCCTGGAGGAAAGCTGGAGTGCTACCCAATCGGGTACTGGTCCTGGGTCTCAAAGGTCCAGCCGTCGGGGGCCTGGTAGTTGTGGAACAGCGTGGTGAGGATGGTGAACTGGAGGTTGGTGGCCGTGGCGGGGCTGTTCCAGTCGAGGAAGCCGCGTGCCGCCACCCGCTCGCCCAGCGGCAGCGCGTCCTTGCCGGCGTCGAGGCGGCCGTAGGTGGGGCTGGGCTGGTAGACCTCGAGGTAGTCCTTGTCGGAGCAGTCGCAGCCGTTGTCGATGGGGGTCGAGGAGAGCGTGACCATCATGTCGGGCACGGTCTCGTCGGTCCAGAACGCCTCCTGGATGATGGTCAGGGTGTCAGCGCCCACGTCGAAGAAGAGGGTGTTGCTGCCCTGCAGCGCGTTGCGGGGCGCCGGGTAGGGGACGGTGCCGTTGGCCTCGTCGTAGGCGGTGCGCGTCCCGAAGTCGCACTGGTCGGTGATGACGGGGGTCACGCCCGGGATGCCGAAGGAGAAGGCGCACTCGTAGAAGCCGTTGAGCTTGTAGGTCTCGAGGTAGGGCTGCTTGCCCGGGATGCGGTCCACCTGCACCTTGACCACGGGCGGGGTAGCGTCGCCGGCCGTGACGGTGGCGGACTGCTGCACGGTGGTGTAGCCCGGCTTGGAGACGGTGAGGAAGTAGTCGCCCGGCTTGAGGTGCGTGAAGGTGAACAGGCCGGCCTTGTCGCTCACGGTGCTCGGGCCGTCGTTGCCGAGGGCCACCTTGGCGCCCGCGACGGGGGCGATGGCGCCGTCCACCACGACGCCGCGGATGCCGCCGGTCTGCTGGTCGACGCTGAGCCCGGGGAGGTCGTCGGTGGTCGGGTCGCCCCCGTCGCCGACGCAGCCGGAGAGCAGGGCGACGGCGAGGAGGGCGGTGGTGGCGAGGGGGACCGGGCGCACGGCCGTCCAGTCCACTCTCCTGGGAAAAAGCTTGGGGCCGTGGCCAAGGCGCCGCGGCGCGGCTCAGGTGCGGGGCAGCGGGGAGGTGCAGTTGGGGCACCGCTTGGCCGCCAGGGGGATGGCGCTGGCGCACTCGGGGCAGGTCTTGTTCTCGGGGGTGGTGGCCTGCCGGCGCCGCAGCCGGTTGACCTGCTTGATGA
>JBHELM010000122.1:0-3077 GCA_046352715.1 Thermoplasmatota archaeon
CTGGAGCTTCTCGACGGACTACATCGGCGCCACCGTGGGCACCCTCCACATCACCTTCGCGTCGCAGCTCTTCAAGACCCTCTTCCTCGGCGTCTCGTTCCTTGCCGTGCTCGGCGCGGGGCGGCCCCTCAAGGGGAAGGCGGAGGAGGACTGGGGCGAGTTCTGCGCCCTCATCCTGTTTGCCACCCTCGGCATGATGGTGGTGGCCTCCGCCACGGAGCTCATCACGCTCGTGCTGGGCATCGAGATGGCGAGCCTTTGCAGCTACATCCTGGCGGGCTTCCGCCGCGACGCCGTCGGCGCCGAGGCCAGCCTCAAGTACTTCACCATCGGCGCCATCTCCAGCGGCCTGCTCATCTTCGGCGTCTCCCTCCTCTACGGCATCGCGGGCACGACCAGCGTCGCCGGCATCGCCAAGTCCACCGGGCTCGCCCCCGGCGGCACCTTCGACGCCCTGGTCCTCGTCCCCATCGCGATGCTCCTGGCCGGCCTCGGCTTCAAGGTCGCAAGCGTGCCCTTCCACGCCTGGGCCCCGGACGTCTACTCCGGCGCCCCCGCCCCCGTCACCGGGATGCTCGCCTCGGGCAGCAAGGCCATGGGCTTTGCCGCCCTCTTCAACGTCGTCGTGGTCGGCCTGGCTGGCGCCAAGCCCAACTGGCAGCTCGCCGTGGCCGTCCTGGCCGCGGCCAGCATCCTGTTCGGCAACCTCGTCGCCCTGCAGCAGCAATCCATCCGCCGCATGCTGGCCTACTCTTCCATCGCGCAGGCCGGCTACGTCCTCATCGCGGTGGCGGTGGGCACGAGCGGCCAGGACGGCGGCGTCTACGCCGTGGGCGGCGGCATCTTCCACCTCCTCACGAATGCGGCCATGAAGCTCGGCGCCTTCCTCGCCGTCGGCGCCCTGCTCACCCTCGGCATCGGCGACCACCTCGACGCCTGGAAGGGCCTCGGCCGCCGCTCCCCCGTGCTGGCGTTCTGCATGGCCCTCTTCCTGCTCTCCATGGCCGGCATCCCGCCCCTGGGCGGCTTCGCCAGCAAGTTCGTCCTGTTTAGCAGCGCCGTCGACGCGGGCGCCACGCAGGGCCTCGGCTGGCTCGCCTGGCTCGCGGTGCTGGGCGTCCTCAACTCGGCCATCAGCCTGTACTACTACCTGCGGGTCATCCGCGCCATGTACGTTGAGGAGGGCGAGGACGCCGGCCGCGTCAGCGTCCCCAACGGCACCACCCTGGCGGTCCTCATCTGCCTCGCCTTCGTCCTGGTGGCGGGCCTCTGGCCGCAGCCGTTCCTCGACGCCGCCTTCCAGGGCGCCGCCTCGCTGCTGGGCCTCGCGGCACCCGCCGCCGCGACGCCCCTGCCGGCCTGAGTCCGACGACCAAACCACGGATTGCACGGATTCCACGGACCTTGGACTCCGTGCAATCCGTGGTTTCGTTGGGTGGTGCAAACTCCGGCGGTCAGCCTCATCTGCGCCGACGGGATTGACGCTGCGGTGCTCCCCATGCGCGCACTCCTCATCGCCGCAGCGCTCGCCCTCGTCCTTGCCCCGCTCGCCGCCGCCGACGGTGCGGACGACCCCGACCAAGGCCCCCCGGCCGCCCCGTGCCGCCCCATGTGCGTCGCCATCCACCTGCCGTCGGTCGACCCCGACGACCCTACCCAGAACCCCTGCCGGCCCACCTGCGGGTGAGACATTCCCAGAACCACGAATTCCACGAATGGCACGGATTTGGGCTGCATCCGCGGGAATCCGCGTCATCCGCGGTTTCGTCGGGGAGAAGCCGCGCCGACCAAACCGCGGATTTCGCGGATGGCGCGGATTGGGGTCGTCCTTGCTGGAAACGGCCTTGTGAAAATCCGCGTCATCCGCGAAATCCGCGGTTCGCCGAGCCCTGTTGCAGGAAACCGGGATGGTGGACGGCAAATGCATCCATGCGACCTTGGTTCAGGTGGATCAGATTGAGTTCAACCGGCCGCCGTCGACGGGCAGGACGACGCCGCGGACGAACGCCGCCGCGGGGGAGCAGAGGAACGCGATGGCGTCGCCGACCTCGGAGGGCTGGCCGAGGCGGCCCTCGGGGGTGGTGCCGACCCAGGCGTCGCGGACGGCCTGCTGGCCCTTGCCGCTGCGGAGGCCCATCTCCGTGGAGAGCTCGGCGAGCCGCTCGGTGTCGATGTAGCCGGGCAGGACGGAGTTGACCGTGATGCCGGGTGGCAGCTCTTTGCTGAGGGTCTTCGCCCACGACGCCATGGCGGTGCGCAGGGTGTTGCTGACGCCGAGGCCGACGATGGGCTCGCGCACACTGCTGGAGAGGACGTTCACGATGCGTCCGTAGCCCGCCTCCTTCATTCCCGGCACGGTGAGTTGGGCCAGGAGGTGGCTGGCGAGGAGGTGGCGGCCGTAGGGCTTGCGGAAATCTTCCGCCTTCGCGTCGAGGAGGGGGCCGCTCGGGGGGCCGCTGGTGTTGTTGACGAGGATGTGGACGGGCCCCGTGGCCTCGACGTGGGCGGCGACCTTGCTGCGCAGGCCAGCGCGGTCCTCCAGGTCGGCGACGAGCATGTGCGTCTCCGGCGCGCCCGCCTTGGCCAGGATGGGGCGGAGGCTGGCGAGCTTGGCCGGGTTGCGGGCCAGCACCGTCACCGTGGCGCCGAGGCTGGCGAGGGAGACGGCGGCGGCCTGTCCGATGCCCTGGCTGGCGCCGCAGACGAGCGCGTGGCGGCCCGTGAGGTCGAGGTCCACAATGACCCCCTGAGCGGTAAGGGTTGAAGGCCGTTGTTGCTTGAAGAGCGAACGGAGATCTGCGTGTCGGCCAAAGCGGCTCAGAGCAGAGGGGAAGGTTTGGTTTCCCCAAAGAAGCCCACTCGCCCTCCTGTGGGACACCCAGCCCCATTTTCCCCGCTCGGTCCAGGGCTCAAGCTGTAGAGCCCCCTTAGAGCCACCGTAGGACCCGAAATCCCCGAGTCGCCGGGACGCTGACCGCCAAGGTGGGTCTGGATGGCAAGCATCCAGTTTGAGGGGCCGAGCGGGTCGTCAAGGTCTATGATGAGTTTCCAATCATGTGCGTGTGCAGTCTTCAAGG
>JBHELM010000123.1:0-7371 GCA_046352715.1 Thermoplasmatota archaeon
AAGCCTTTCTAGCGTGCACCGCATCGACTCCAGCATGGCTGCAAAGACCGCCAGCAAGAAGGCCGCCAAGGCCGCCCCCAAGAAGGCCCCCGCGAAGAAGGCCGCTGCCAAGAGGGCGGCGCCGCCCGCCGCGTCCGCGCAGGGCCAGGAGGCGCACGCCAAGGCGGTGGAGCGCAAGCTCGCGCAGGCGGAGCATCAGCACCAGGACCCGCGCGGCCCGGCGCACCAGTCCAACCCCGCGGCGCAGGCGCACGGCAACGACCCCCGCAAGGACCAGGGCGCCATCAAGAACCGCGGCGTCCCGCGCATGAACAAGATCGTCAACTGGTTCCGCCGCGGCCAGGGCCGCTGACGCCGAAACGGGATTCGCCTCCGCTTCGCTCCGGCGAACCCGTTTCGCCGCAAGTCAAGCCCCTGGGGCCCTCCGGGCCCCAGACCCCTCGGAGGAAGGGGTGGCCGCTCGCAGCGGCGGCGCTCACCGCGCCGCCGGCTCCTTCCCTTGCGCGCGTCTCGCTGCGCTCGGCGCTTGCGCGGGGCCTTCGGCGCGGCCACGCGTGGCGAAGTGGCAGGCGGCACCTGAAGGTTGGGGCGGCCCCTCCGCCGACCGCGAACGGCGCGCAGCGAAGGAAAACGTTCACGTGGTTTCGCGGTCTGGGCGCAGGGAGCGCGACCCCTCCGTTTCCTAACCGCTTTTGGACCCCAGCGTTTCGTGTGCAGCCCAAACATCTCTGGAGACCGGCAAGCCGGAGGCTTCTCGTTTCCCGTCATATACCGCCCGCCTCTCGCGAGCCTCCGCGCCGGGGATACTTTCAGTCTCCTCTCTCCCTGGCGCGCCTATCACCCTCCGGAGCCCTCCTTGATGCAGTCGATGCCGCCCGTCCAGCTCACCGTCCAAGACGCCCAACTGGCGGCGAAGTGGGACTCGTTCCTCCAGGACTACATGAAGGCGCAGATCCAGCAGGCGGCGCTGGACTTCCCGGAGACCCGCAGCGTCACCGTCGCGTTCAACGACATCCAGCTCCGCGACCCCGACCTCGCCAACTACCTCCTCCACAAGCCCGCGCAGAGCCTCCGCCTCGGCGCCCAGGTCCTGCACCAGGTCGACGTCACGGTGGACCCCCGGCCCAAGCTGCACCTGCGCATCACCGGGCTGCCCGACTCGCAGCGCATCATCCCGCGCAACCTGCGCGCCGAGCACTTGGGCAAGTTCCTCGCCGTCGAGGGGCTCGTCAAGAAGGTCACCGAGGTGCGCCCCACCGTCCAGGAGGCGGTCTTCGAGTGCAAGGTCTGCACCACCCAGGTGCGCATCCTGCAGGACGACGAGTTCCTGGCCGAGCCCGTGCTGTGCGAGACCTGCGACGCGCAGCGGCCCTGGCGGTTCGTGGAGGAGGACAGCCGCTACCTCGACCACCAGAAGGTCGAGATCCAGGAGGCGCCCGAGGGCCTGCGCGGCGGCAGCCAGCCGGAGCGCCTCACCATCCACCTCCAGGACGACCTCGTCCACAAGGTGGCGCCCGGCGACCGCATCCGCATCAACGGCATCCTCACCACGCAGGCGCGCCGCCAGGGCAGCCAGAAGCGCGTCGAGTTCAACAAGGTCCTCAACGGCGTCAGCATCGAGGTGCAGCAGCAGGAGTTCAGCGAGGTGCAGTACACCGCCGAGGAGGAGGACCAGATCATGACCCTCGGCGAGGACCCGCGCATCTACGACCGCCTGCGCGCCAGCTTCGCCCCCACCATCTACGGCCTCGACATGGAGAAGGACGCCCTCATCCTGAGCCTCTTCGGCGGCGTCGAGAAGACCTACCGGGACGGCAGCCGCAGCCGCGGCGACATCCACGTCCTCCTCGTCGGCGACCCCGGGGTGGCCAAGTCGCAGCTCCTGCGCTACCTCTCCAAGCTCGCCCCGCGCGCCATCTTCACCTCCGGCAAGGGCGCCAGCGCCGCCGGCCTCACCGCCGCCGCCGTGAAGGACGACTTCGGCGAGGGCCAGTGGACCCTCGAGGCCGGCGCCCTCGTCCTGGCCGACAAGGGCATCGCCTGCATCGACGAGCTGGACAAGATGGACAAGAACGACCAGTCCTCGATGCACCAGGCGATGGAGCAGCAGGAAATCTCCATCGCCAAAGCCGGCATCTCGGCCACCCTCAAGTCGCGCTGCGCGGTCATCGGCGCCGCCAACCCCAAGCTGGGCCGCTTCGACGAGTTCACACCCATCCACGAGCAGATCAACATGCCGCCGGCCCTGCTGAGCCGCTTCGACCTCATCTTCAGCCTGCTCGACAAGCCCGGCCGCGACAAGGACAGCCAGCTCGCCAGCCACCTCCTCAAGACCCACCAGGCCGGCGAGGTGCGCGAGCACCGCCTCGCCCACCCCGGCGGAGCCTACACGGTCGAGGACGAGGAGCGCCTGATGCAGCGCGTCAAGCCCGACCTCGACGCCGAGTTGCTCCGGAAGTACGTCGCCTACGCCAAGCGCAACGTCTTCCCGGTCCTCACCGAGGAGGCGCTGGACGCCATCAAGCAGTACTACGTCAACCTCCGCAACGCAGGGGACGGCTCCATCCCCTTCACCGCCCGCCAGCTGGAGGCCTTCGTCCGCCTCGCCGAGGCCAGTGCCCGCATCCGCCTCAGCCAGGAGGCGAACCTGGAGGACGCCCAGCGCGGCATCCGCATCGTCGAGTCCTACCTGCGCAGCGTCGGCGTCGACCGCGAGACCGGGAAGTTCGACATCGACGTCATCGCCACCGGCGTGAGCCACAGCCAGCACGACCGCATGCGCATCCTGCTCGACCTCGTGCGCACCCTCGCCAAGAACGACAAGGGCTACGCCGCGGAGGACGACATCGTGCGCGAGGCGAGCAAGCAGGGCATCGCCCCCGACCTCGCCCGCAAGTCCTTGGAGACGATGCACCGCAACGGCAGCATCTTCGCCAAGGGCGGCGCCGGGAAGTACGCCCCCCTGAGCAACTAGCGCCGCCCTTGGCGTGCGCCGGGGAACGATGCCCCCTGAGCAACGAGTCCCTGCCGGGGAGCAACGCCTTTGACCGCGCCGCCTTGGCCGGCCCATGGCAAGCTCTGGGTGGGCCTCCGGCGACGCGCCGCGCAGGCGCATCGGCGTCCTGAACGGCGGCGGCCCGGCCCCAGGGCTCAACGGCGTCATCAACGCGGTCACCCTGGCGGCGCGGGCGCGCGGCTGGAGCGTCATTGGCATCCCACGCGGCTACTCGCAGCTGATGAAGGGCAACACGGACGCCTGCCGCGAGCTGACGGAGGCGGACGTCGCCGGCATCGAGGGGCAGGGCGGCAGCATCCTCTACACCAGCCGCGCCAACCCGACCAAGAAGCCCGAGGACATGGCCAAGGTCGCGGAGTCGGTCAAGAAGCTGCGCCTCGACGCGCTGGTCACCATCGGCGGCGACGACACCGCGACGGCGGCGATGAAGGCGGCCGCGGCGATTCCCGGCTTCCGCGTCGCGCACGTCCCCAAGACCATCGACAACGACCTGCCTCTCCCCGACGGGGCCCCCACCTTCGGCTACGAGACGGCGAAGCAGCTTGGCGCCCAACTCTGCCGCAACCTGCGCGTCGACGCCCGCACCACGGGCCGCTGGTACCTCGTCACCGCCATGGGCCGCAGCGCGGGGCACCTCGCCCTCGGCATGGCCATCGGCTCCGGCGCCGACCTCGTCGTCATCCCCGAGGAGTTCCCTGCCGGACCCATCAAGCTCGACGCCATCACCGCCCTTGTCGAGACCGCAATCACGAAGCGCCGCTCCGCCGGCCACGACTGGGGCCTCGCCGTCCTCGCCGAGGGCCTCCTCGACCGCCTCGACCCCGCCGAGTTGAAGGCCAAGGTGGGCAACCTGGAGCTGGACGAGCACGGCAACCCCCGCATGAGCGAGGTCGACCTCGGCCGCGTCGTGCGCGACGTCCTGGCGCCGCGCCTCAAGGGAAAGGGCTCCGAGGTGGGCTTCATCACCAAGCTCATCGGCTACGAGCTGCGCTGCGCCGACCCTCTCGCCTTCGACGTCCAATACACGCGAACGTTGGGTTCGGGCGCGGTGGAATTCCTTGCGAACGGCGAAGGCAACGCGCTGATTGCGCTCGTGGATGGCCAAACCGTGCCGCTCCGGTTCGATGATTTGAAGGACCCCGCGACGGGGAAGGTTAGGATTCGCCGCGTCGACGTCGAGGGGGCGTACTGGAAGAATGCGCTGGCGTTGCAGGCGCGCTGACGACCGCCAAACCGCGGAGTTCGCGGAAGGCGCGGATCGATGAACCACGGATTGCACGGAAAACACGGATTCTTGGGTGTTTTTCCGCGGGTTCCGCGTCCTCCGCGGTTAAAGTCCCTCTTTGGTGGGTTCGACCGAGCAAACCAACCAAGGAGCAAGCAAACGATGACAACCGAAAACAACGCCCAACGCTTCGAGCGCCAGACCCGCCATGCCCTTGCGCGCATCAGCCCCACGAACCTGCCCCTGGCGGTGTCGATGCTGGAGCAGCGCAGCATCGAGGGCCGGCGCCCAAGCAGCAACTACGGGTTCCTGCTGCACTTCATCCAACTGGACGCCCAGCTTCAAGGGAAGGACTTCCGCACCCTGACGCCAGAGGACGTGAAGGGCTTCCTGGCCGTCTTCCGGCAATCGCACAGCATGGCATCCACGAAGGTCGCCGCCATCTACACCCAGGCAATCCTCGTGAAGGTGTTGGGCGTGGAGGACACCAAGGCCCTGCCCTACGCTTTCCGCCAAGTCGTCAAGACGCAGCGCCCCAAAGCCAACGTGCGCGGCGCCGTCATCCCCGAGGCGACGTTCCTGGCCGCCCTGGAGGCTGTCCCCCGGCTAGTCTACCAGTCAAGCCACGCCACACAACTCATTCGGTGCCTGCTGTGGCTGCTGTGGGACAGCGGCATGCGCATCGGAGAGCTTCTGAGCCTGCGCTTGAGCGACGTGAGCTTTGATGATGCCACGAAGACCGCGAAACTCCAACTGCGCGAGGAGCTGGCCGTGAGCCACGGCTTGAAGACGGGTGCGCGCTACGTCATCATCCGGGACGCCGTGCCGGCCCTCAAGACCTGGATGACGCTTCACCCCGGCCGCCTCGATGCGGAGGCGCCGCTGGTCACGAGCCTTGCCTGCAACCAACACGTTCGCGGCCTCAACCAGGACAGCGTCAACCGCGTCATCCAGGAAGCCTTCGCCCTGGTGGCTGCAAAGCCCATCGGCAAGCGCAGCAAGTTCAGCGCCCACGACTTCCGGCACACCGCCGCCACACGCGATGCCCGCAACGGCTACCGCGAAGCCGCTCTCCGCCTGAAATACGGCTGGAGCGCGCGCTCCCCGATGCCCGGCCACTACGTCCACCTGAGCGAAGAAGACGCCCGCGAGCGCGTCCTGGCCACCCCCATCACGGGCGCCACCCCGACCCCCGTGATGCCTGCCGTGGACCTCGTGAACCAGTTGGCCGCCCAACTTGCCGCCGCCATGGCCGCCCTGAACGGCAGGACCGGGCATGGCGACGACGAAGCCGCCGCGCCAGCCATCACCGCCTAACCCCCTCCTTCCCCCCTTCTCCTTTCCCCCATTTTTCGGCCTCGCTTCGCTCGGCATCAACGCAGCAGCCCTCGGGGCCCCTGCTCACCCCCTCGTCCGGTCTATTGTCGCGGCGCGGAAGCGTCGGCTGACGCCGTCCAAATCCCTGCACACGCAAGTCCCGGGAGGGTCGCGTCGAAGAGTTGGACCTTGAACGACGATGGACGGTTCGCCTCCAGGCGGTCCACGCTCAAGCGCCAATCGCCTGCATGTGCCGAGCAGAAGGTCGCATCCAGGAACCCATCTTCCCATAGCTCAGCCGGGATTTCTTGGCGACCATCCGGCCCCTCAAGCCGAAGGCCTGTGGTGTTGGCGGTGGCTCGAACCCGCACAACGGGACCGGCAGAGAATGTTTCGCTCCAACTCAATCCTTGTGCCTGAATGCCTTGGTCGGTCACAAGGTAGTCCCCACTCTGGAATTGGGAGGGCCCATCAAGGCACCAGAACCGGCCCGTTGCCACGGATTCGATGGCGCCACGTTCGGGTCGGACAACGACGCTGCTGTTTACGGTTGGCCCGATTTTTTCATGGCCGACCATCACGAAGGAATCCGTTTCACTTCCCGCAAAACCGGGGCCGTGCGTGCCCTGTGCGTTGCCGATTGCGATGCCTGCCCATGTGGTTTGGTTGCCTTGGCGCCGCCCGATGAAAGGCCCGATGAACGGGCGGCTGCTGTCAGGCCACCACCCTTCTTTTGTCAGGGTGGCAAAGCAAGCGTAAGAGTCCTCTGTCCGGGGCCCTGCGTTTCCGTAATTGTCGGTTTGGTCTATGTCCAGCGAGAAGGAGCTGCCATCCACCGGCACCGGGCGAAGAACAAGGGCAGTTCCGGAACTGACTGGAATGAGGGTGAAAGTGGGAGAAAGGTCAAGGGTGGGCGTGGTGCTGGCAGGCGCTAGGCATCCGGCCATCAGAAGCATAAATGCGCCGGCCACAGCCACGCTTTCCACGGTGTCACATCGCTAGGTTAGGCGCACCATGAAGTCTTCGGCGAGGGCTTCATCCATGCTGGCGATGAAGGCAAGCCCCGCCTGTTCAAACGAGGCCCACAGCATCGCATCGCCTGCTTCATTCCCCGAGCGGCTCGCTTCAAATGCCATGGGAAGCGTGTTGTTCAGCAACTCCATGTAGTGAGCTCGCACAGACTGCCGAACAAGGAGTTGGTTTTCGGGGGTAAGGCTGGACACTTCCAACAAGCGGTCTTGATCGGTGCCATTCACGGCAGAGCCCCTTGCGGGCGTGGGCTGCGCGTCATCCAAGTAGACGTTGGTATCTTGGAGAGCGTTGGCGTTGTCCTGCCCGCTGCGGCGCTGCTCGTTGCCGCTGCAACTTGGGAGCGCTGCATCGCTACTCATGCCCCAGAAGTCCGCCTCGTCGTAGCCTTCGCTGGCCCCTTCGATGCAATCGAAGACGCCCACCACGCCAGCCCCGGCGTCACAACTGCGCAGCCGCCAGCCCGGCATGTAGGCTCGTGTGTCCAGAGGATCTCACCTTCGGCAACCTGCACGCCTCGCCCGGTGTCACCGACCGCCTCTCCGCCGACCTGTCGGGCCACTTCACCGCCGCCAACCTGGACGAGACTCCGGTGCCTGCAAACCTGCTAGGAGATCTCGCCACCGCCGCTGCCGTGGCGGGCGGCCTTGGGCTGGCGGGGTTTTTCGCGTGGCTGTTTTCCCGGGAACTGACTCCAGAACGTGCCCTTGCCAACCCCGACCGGCAAGCGACCTACGACGCCATCCGCGCGCATCCGGGCGCAACGTATCGCATCATCATGCAG
>JBHELM010000124.1:0-5279 GCA_046352715.1 Thermoplasmatota archaeon
GTAGGTGAGCGCCTGGATGGTGGAGGTGCCGTCGGTGCTGCTGCCTGGCGAGGTTGCCGTTCCCGGCGCCTCGAACGCGCTGCCCATGGGGACGAACAGGATGACGGCGGCGTCCTTGCCCGCCTCGGCGGGGGCGCGCAGCGAGAAGGCGACGGCGGTGGAGAACGGCTGCGACGAGGTGACGCGGACAGTCGCGCTGCTGCCGGTGTTGTTCGCGGCGAGGGACACGGTGACGGCGCCGGCCTGGGCCTGCCTGGTGAAGGAGGCGCAGGTGCAGGTGACGGCCTCAAGCCCGCTGCCGGCGGGGAGGGTGAAGTGCAGCTCCTTGGCCTTGCCGTCGAGGGGGACGGTGAGAAGCTGCTCGACGTTCCAGGTGCCGGCGCGCTCGGTGGCGGTGGTGCTGGGGAGGTCACCCACCCCGGCGCGGACCTGGTAGGGCTGGGTGAAGTCCATCTGGGCAGTCGCGGGGGTGGCCAGCACGAGGGCCGCGAGGGCCAGGAGCGGGAGCAGGCGCATGGCCGCCGCGACGGGGGGACCCTACAAAACGGTGGCTCCCATCCTCCCCCCCTTGCCGCGAAGGGCGCTCGGCGTTTCGCGGCCTTCGCGGTGGGCGGGGTCGCTACTTGGACGCCGTCTCGTTGCCGTACTTCGCCTGCAGTTCCGGCGGCAGGAACTTGCTGGAGCAGCCGGCCGTGTAGGACTCGACCTGGTAGATGATGGCCCCGGCGGGGAGCGGCGTGCCGTCGGGCAGGTGGGTGAGGAGGCGGCCCTGGAACTGGCTGGGCTTGGGCTGCAAGGGCGTCTCGGGGGCGCGGTCGTACCAGGCCCAGACGCGCTGGTGGTCGGGGTCCTGGAACGCGGCGACCGGGAAGACCTGCCCCGCCGCGCCGAGACGCCACTCCGCCGTCAAGGCGGGCATCACAAGCTGCGCGTCGGTGGGGAGGCGGCGGGTCTCGTTGCGGAACGACCACAGGGTCCCCTCGCTGTCGGCGTGGACCTCGAGCGTGTGCGTCGAGTAGTAG
The DNA here is from genome assembly GCA_046352715.1 of Thermoplasmatota archaeon. Taxonomy (GTDB): domain Archaea; phylum Thermoplasmatota; class E2; order JACPAO01; family JAHFTW01; genus JAHFTW01. The sequence continues at coordinate 1,023 of JBHELM010000124.1, forward strand.
GGCTGCCCGCCGCTCCGCCACATCGCCGTGGTGCGCGTGAAGCCGCGGTGGTCCGGGTTCGGGACGAGCTGCGTGCCGTTGGGGCCGGTGACGGGGACCTGCGCCGGCTCGGGGATGCCCATGAGGGTGTAGGAGCCGCGGGTGTGCGCGGCGGGGTCGGCGGTGACCTGCTCGACGAAGCGCACGCTGGCCTCGCCCTGCGTGGAGGCCAGGAACAGGGTGCCGGCGCCCACGGCGACGACGGCGGCGGCAGCCATGAGTTGCGTCCGCAGGAGCATCAGGCGCCCCCTTTCCTGCGGGAGGCTTCTAGGGTGGCGAGGCGCGCCTCGATGCGGCGGCCGCGCAGCTCCAGGCGGACGAGCGAGGCGGCCAGCAGCGCGAAGACGGCGGCGAAGGCGAGGAAGAAGCTGGTGGCGTCGTTCATGCGCCCTCCTCCAGCTGCGCGACCCGTTCCTGCGCCGCGAGGAAGCGGGTGCGCTGGAGGAACAGGTGGACGAACAGCACCAGGAACGCCACGAAGGACCACAGCAGGACGAGGCCGACGTCGCCGGACACCGCCGCGTCGGGGTTCTTGCCGGGCCCCGCGATGTCGGGGTGCAGGCTCGTCGCGAGCAGGCGGCTGGTCAGGAAGCTCACGGGCACCATGACGAAGCCGAGGATGGAGAACGCGGCGCTGAGGCGGGCGCGGCGCTCGGGGCCGTCGACGAAGCGGCGCAGCAGGAGGTAGGCCGCGAAGACGAGCCACATCACGACGACGACGAGCACCTTGGGCTCGGTGTAGACGGTGGCGAGCGCGTTCTGGCCCGCCTTGGCCCACTCCTGGATGCCCCACAGCGTCCCCGTCGCCAGCGCGATGGTGTTGAGCAGGAACCCCACCTCGGCGGCGGCCTGCGCGGGGCGGTCGTACTTCAGGTCGCGCTCGTTGAGGTAGGCGAGGCCAAGGACGAAGGTGACGAGGTAGGCCGCGAAGCTGGCCCACGCGCTCGCCGGGTGGTAGAACAGGATCTTCCGGGTGAGCGGCGCGGTCACCTCCGGCTGGTAGGACCAGTCGGGCGCCACGAACCAGGTCAGCCAGAACAGCACCGGGAAGGCGACGAGGGTGCCCCACAGGGTCGCCGTGCGGATGCGGGCCACCGTGGCCTCCTTCACGCTAGGCCTCCAGGTGTGGGGGTCCATAGCGGTTGTGGCCGCCCGGTTGAACCACGAATTGCACTAATGACACGAAACCTTGGTTCGTGAAATTCGTGCAATTCGTGGTTCCGTTTGGAGGGGGAGGGCATCAGTCTCCCTCGAGCGCGAGGGGCAGGACGACCATCGCCGCCCCCGCCGCGACGAGGTCGTAGCCCGCCATCAGCAGCAGTGGCACCTGGAGGTCCGCCAGCGCCGCGCCGTCGAGGGCCGCGATGGTGGCGCGCAGGCCCGCTTGCAGCAGCGGCGCCAGGACCGGGACCAGGAGGATGGGCAGCAGCACCTCGCGGCCCCGCGCCTGCGCGGCGAGGGCGGAGGTGGCGGTCCCCGCGACGGCGACGCCGACGGCGGCGAGCAGCAGGACCGCGACGACGGGCAGCGGCGCCGCGATGCCGAACAGGAGCCACACGCCGCCCAGGCCGAGCAGCGCCAGCCCGGCGGTGAGCAGGGCGTGGACGGCGGCGCGGGAGAGGCCGTGCCAAAGGAGCGGGACCGGCGCGCTGCGCAGCAGGTCGAGGGTGCCCCGGTCGGCCTCGGCGGCGAACCCGCGCCCGGTCAGCGCCGCGCCGCCGTACAGCAGCGGCGTCCACAGCGCGGCCGCGGCGGCGCGAGGGGAGCCCTGCAACGTGGGGAACGCGAACAGGTCGAGGACGAGGAACAGGCCCAGCAGGACGAGACCTGCTTGCAGCGCCTCCTTGCCCCGCGCCTCCCGCCGGACGTCCTTCCACAGCAGCGCGGTCCAGCCGCTCAGGCCAGCACCCCCGCGTCAAGGCGCAGCGTCGCGTCGGCGAGCCGCGCGGCCTGGGCGGCGTCGTGGAGGGCGAGCAGCGTGGCGCCGGTGCCGCGGCGGGCGGCGAGGCGGCCCTCCAGCCAGGCGCGGCCGTCCTCGTCGAGCGCGGTGAACGGCTCGTCGAGGAGCAGGAGCGGCGCCTCGGGGAGCAGGGCCATCGCGAGGGCGAGGCGCTGCTGCTGGCCGCGGCTCAACGACCCCGCCGGCTGGTGGGCGTGGCGCGCGAGGCCGCACTCCACGGTCGCCGCCTCGACGCGGTCGGCGGGGAGGTGGAGGTCGCGCACCCGGCTCCACCAGGCGAGGTGCTCGTGCGGCGTCAGCTCGGCGTAGACCGGCGCCTGCTGGAGGAGGAGGCTGGCGTGGCGGCGGGCGCCGTCGGGGTCCCTGCGCGCATCGGTGCCGTTGACCTCGACGATGCCCTGGTCGGGGCGGCTCGCGGCAGCGGCGATGCGCAGAAGCGTCGACTTCCCTGCGCCGTTGGGGCCCAGCAGCGCGACCGTGCGGCCAGGGGGAAGGTCCAGGCCCACGCCGCGCAGGACGGGGCGGCCGCCGAGGCGCTTGTGGACACCGGCCATGCGCAGCGCGGGCGTCGGCGTGGTGTCACATCCCTTCTGGTTGGAGCGCCGCGCGTTGCCCCGACTGAACCACGAATTCCACGAATCGCACGAAGCTGTGGCGGTTCGTGAACTTCGTGCAATTCGTGGTTTCGAAGGGGAGCATGCTCACATCCCCTCGAACTGCCGCCGGATGAGCCCGTTCTCCGCCGTCTGGAGCCGCTTGTGGACGGCGGCCTTGCTGACGCCGAAGGCGACCGACAGCTCCTCCAGCGTGCAGGCGCGGGGGTCGTTGTAGTAGCCCATCGCGATGGCCATCTTCAGCACCTCAACCTGCCGCGGGGTGAGGGTCTTGCCCTTGCTCTTGAGGCGCAGCTCGGGCTGGTACTCGCCGACGTGCAGCAGCTTGAAGTCGTCCGCCGGCACCATCAGGCGCATGTGCTTGGTGAACTCGTTGAACGCCGCGAGGCCCGCCGGGTTGGGGCTCATCACGCTGATGACGATGTAGCCGCCCTCCACGATGACGGGGTGGAAGATGGTCTCCGGGCCGAGCATCCGCAGGGTGAGCTGGATGGGGTCGTGGCGCTGGTAGTAGGTCAGCACCGAGGTCGAGATCTCCACGGAGGCGTAGGTGTCGTTCTCGGACAGCACCTCGAAGGAGCCGTAGCGCTTGGCGAACTGGCCGGTGAGGAACCGCGTCCGCGTCTGCTTGTCGGCGAGGATGGTGACGATGGCCTTCTCCACCGGCGCCTTGGCGGCGGGGCGCAGCAGGTTGAGCACCAGCCGCACGTCCGCGTTTTCCTGGGTGAACTGGCAGAGCAGGTTGTCGTCGGACCGGATCTTGAAGACGTACTCGGTCAGGCCCTGCACGCCCCGGCCACACGGTCCCTCCTAAAAAAGGTGGACTTGCCTAGGTGGAAGGTTTCCATGTCAACAGCGGCCAGCACGCTTCGGCGACCCGACGGCAAGGGATTTTGAGCCCCTCCCCCTCGACGCCTCCGTGCGCGGCGCGCTGCTGGCCTGGCTCCTCGTGGCGGCCACGCTCGCGGGGTGCAGCGCCAAGGACGACGCGTCGACGGCGCCCACCGCGGCGGACGACCGCATGCGCGTCGCCGGCCTGGTCGAGACCGACACCCTCGTCCCGCTCGCCAACGCCACCGTCGCCATCGCGGAGCTGAACCTCACCGTCCGCAGCGACGACCTCGGCAACTTCGCCTTCCCGCCGCAGGAGCCCCGCGTCTACAGCGTGGAGGCGCGCCACCCCGGCTACCGCAGCCTGACCCTGGTGGCGCGGCCGGAGACCAACCCCGGTGCCCTCGACTTCGTCCTGCAGCGCGCCGCCGGCCCCCAGCCCCGCCAGGACCAGTTCCACTTCCGCGGCGCCCTCGAGTGCGGCTACGAGGCTCTCATCGTCACGGGCTCCTGCGACGCCGGCACCGGCACGCTGGGCAACCAGACCCGCTTCGACTTCCCCCTCGCCCCCGGCTGGCGCACCACCGTCGTCGACATCCTCTTCGACCCCGACGCCAACCCTGGCATGGACGGCCTCCGCCTCGTCGTGGGCGGCCAGGGGCAGGCGGACCAACTCGGCAACTACCAGCAGTATGGCCGCTTCCACGACGCCAAGCCCTTCACCGCCCGCCTGGAGCCCGGCGGCCTCTACCCCGACGGCACGGCGCCGGTGGACGGCAACACGACGCGCTTCCTGCTCGACATCTACCCGCA
>JBHELM010000125.1:0-6714 GCA_046352715.1 Thermoplasmatota archaeon
CGTCGAGGACCAGGGGCGTGTAGTTCGGGAAGCGGTCGCCGTCGGGCACCGGCGTGCTGGTCCGGGCCACCGCGTGGGTGACCGGGTCCAGGCGCGCGACCGTCACCCGCTCGAGCCGACGGTCAGGGCCGTCGTGCCCCACGACAGCGAGGAACGCGCCGTCGGGCGCGACCTGCGTGGCGAACGCGCCCTTGTTCGACCCCTGGGACGGGCTCGTGGTCTCCCCCGGCGCCAGCGGGATAGGGTCCTCGAAGCGGTGCCCGCCATCGCGGGAGAGCCGCACGACGGGCTCGCTGATGGAGCCGTCGTCGGGCGGGGTGGCCAAGTAGGCGATGCCCAGGACGCCCGCCGCGTTGGCAAGGACGTGCGGGTGGCGGATGCCCTCCCCGTGCCCCGCGTAGGGGTATGCGTACAGGTCCAGCGGGGCGACGGAGGGGAGCAGCGCGCCGAGGTTGACGTTGCCCAGCAGGAGCAGCTCGGGGAGGCGGCTGCCGTTGAGCAGGGAGGAGGCGTTGGTGAGGAGACTGGCAAGGTCCAGGTGGTCCACGAGCCCGACGGAGACGTTGACGTCCGAGCGCAACTGCCCGACGGTGACGTTGACGGCCACCCCTCGGGGGACGTCGACGGGCACGACGCGGTCGACGGTCGGGCCCAGAAGCGGGTCGTCGTGCGAGACGACCAGGTAGGCGGAGACGTCGGCGGCCGGGTCGAGCCGGACCGTGAGGCCGGCTGCACCCGCGTGGACGTCCAGCCTGGTCGGGATGGGGGCTGCGGCAAGGACGGGCGCCAGGACCACAAGGGCGACGGCTCCCCATGCTGCTCTCTTCATGGGGCCGAGAAGGGCGGCGCCGGCTTGATAACCAGATTGGACCGCCTTTTACGGAAGGCCCAAACCGGCGGGACGGATGGCTCGGCACCGACCGGTTCTCCTTATACCTGCACGTGGTCGGCACCGCGTGCAGGTCACGGAGGTGTTCAGCAGCATCCAGGGCGAGGGCCGCCGCATGGGGCTGCCCACCACCTTCGTGCGCGCCACCGGCTGCCACCTGCGCTGCGTCTGGTGCGACGCGGCCTACGCCTTCCACGGCGGGACCAAGCGCACGGTGGACGACCTGCTGGCCGACGTGGCCGCGCGCCCGACCCGCGAGGTCTGCTTCACCGGCGGCGAGCCGCTCCTCCAGAAGGACGCCTGGGAGTTCGTCGAGCGGCTCCTGGCGGACGGCTACTCGGTCCTCATCGAGACTTCCGGCAACATCCCCTTCGCGCGGGCCAACGAGCTTCCGGCGGAGCGGCGCGGGCGGCTGTGCGTCAGCATGGACGTCAAGTGCCCCGGCAGCGGCATGGCGGACAAGAACGACCTCGCGCTGCTGGCGGACCTGCGCGCGCCGGACCAGCTCAAGTTCGTCATCGCCGACAAGGCCGACTTCGACTTCGCCGTGCGCGTGGTGCGCGGGCACGGCTCCATCCCCTGCCCGGTCTTCTTCAACCCGGTCGGCGGCACCGACGTGAAGGCGCTCACCGGGTGGGTGCTGGAGGAGAGGGACCTCCCCGTGCGCGTGGGGCTCCAGCTCCACAAGCTCGTTTGGGGCGACGTTCCGGGCCGTTGAGCCTCCCGCCGCCCCCGTAGGACAGTTTCACGCAACTCCACCCCCCGTCAAGTCGCCGCCAAGGTTCAACGACTTGTCCAATGTGGATACTTTGGCCAGGAAACGCCTAGACCCCCTTCCTCTTTGCGGCGAAAGAGGAATGCACCTTGTCTGCAACATTCTCAAAAACCACCGCCCTGCTGCTCCTCGGAGCGACCTTCCTGGCCACCGAGGCCCTTGCCGCCCCGTGCGACAACGGCGCCAACGCCGCCAACTGTGTGCTGCCCCCAGGGACTCCCCTCGGGGCCATCAACCCGTTCGACTCCGCCTCCTGTACCGGCGGCTCGCTCGCCTGCGGCTCCACCGGCCTCGGCGCCACCAGCGTGACCGGCGACGCCGACTGCTCCAGCAGCAGCACGGGCGCCTTCGCCGGCAGCTCCTGCGGCGCGCATGGCCTGGGCGCGACCACCGTCACCGGCGACGCGAGCTGCACCAGCGACCACAGCGGCAACTTCGCCGGCAGCTCCTGCGGCAGCCTCGGCGTCGGCGCGACCAGCGTCACGGGCAGCTCCGACTGCTCGGCCACCTCCAGCGGCACCGCGTCGGGCCGCTCCTGCGGCAGCACCGGCGTGGGCGCCCTGAGCGTCACCGGCGACGCCGACTGCTCCAGCAGCAGCTCGGGCAGCCTGTCCGGTGAGTCGTGCGGCAGCCTGGCCGGCGTCGGCGCCCTGAGCGTCACCGGCGACGCGTCGTGCAGCGGCGGCTGCGGCAGCCTCGCCAGCAGCCAGGGCATCGGCGCGGTCTCGGTGACCGGCCACGCCTCCTGCGACGAGGAGTTCAGCCTCACCTCGCTGAACGTCCTGACAGCCCAGTGCTTCGGCGGCGCCGACCTCCTGTAGGCCTACGGCGCTTCCCTCTTTCCCTCCCCCTTCCTCTCCCCTTTTCTTGCCCGTGCCCCCATCAGCCCGGCGGCAGGCGCGCGGCGCGGCCCTTGCGGACCTCGTACACGACGTAGCCGACGATGAGCAGGAGCAGCACCACGCCCACGATGTCCAGGTAGGGCTTGAGCCGGTGCATCACGGTCTCGCCGTAGCGGTAGCCGACCCAGTAGAGGAACATGTTCCACAGCGCGGCGCCCGCCACGGTGGCGAGGGCGAAGCGGGCGTGCGGCATCCGCGCCGCGCCCGCCGGGATGCTGCTGATGTGGCGCACGCCAGGGACGAAGCGGCAGAGGAAGACCGCCCAGGTGCCGCGGCGCTCGAAGTAGGCCTGCGCGACCTTGACGTGGTGCGGCTGGACGAGGACGTACCTGCCGAACCGCTCCACCAGCGGCAGCAGCCCGTAGCGGCCCATGCCGTAGCCGATGGAGGAGCCCACCAGCGAGCCGGTGGTGGAGACGAGGAGGACCGAGAGGGTAGTGAAGTGGCCGACGCCGCGCGCCGCCAGGACGCCGGCGAAGGGCATCACCGCCTCGCTGGGCACGGGCAGGAACATCGACTCCGCGACCATTAGCAGGAAGAGGCCCCACAGGCCGGCGCTGGTGAGGAGCTGCACCGCGACGTCGAACAGCCCCTGGAGCGCGTCGCCGATGAGGCCCACGGCGCCGCCACCGGGCGCGGCGCTAAAGCCCCGACCATCCCGCAGCGGCCTGGCGCAGCAGCAGGAACGCGAAGGCCAGCAGCAGGTCGGCGCTCGCCACGGCCACCAGCGGCTCCAGCCCCTCCCAGCGGCGCGCGCCGCGGGCCATGCCCTCCGAGAAGGCGACGACCCAGGTGAAGATGGCCGCCAGGAAGCCGAGCATGCCGAGGAGGCCCTGCTCCCCGAGGAAGGCCGTGCCGGCGGTGAGCCACCAGCCGATCTGGACCGGGTTGGCCATGCTCAGGGCGAAGACGGCCAGGAAGGCGGCGCCGGGCCTGGCCGAAGCGGCTTCCGGGCGCGACGGCGGCGGGCGGGAGGTGGCCCACGCGAGGTAGCCCATGAGGACGGCGCCCAGGAGCGCGAGGGCGGGCAGGTAGGGTCCGACGTCCACCAGGAGGGGGAGGCCGAACACCACGGCGACCATGTAGAGCGTGTCCGCGATGGGGGCGGCGACGCCGACCCGGATGGCGGCCGCGGCGCCGCGCTGGCTGGCCTCGCGGGCGATGAGGGCGTTGATGGGGCCGGGCGGGATGGCGAGCGAGAGGCCGAGGGCGAACCCGGCGAGCAACGACGTCGGCCCCATGGGAGCCCCGGTCAGTAGTGGTAGTCGCGGTCCCCTGCATCCTCGAGCTCGACGCCGAGGCCGAGGGCCAGGCGGTTGGAGAAGTTGAAGTACGCCACCACGTGGGCGGCCTGGAGGATCTCCTCGTCGTTGAGGCCCGCCTTCCGCAGCGCGTCGACCTGCTTCTGGGCCAGCTTGCCCGGGGTGCTGGTGAGGACGAGCGCGTAGTCGACGAGCGCCTTCTCGCGGGCGCCCTGGGCGGCCTTGTGGGGCTCCTTGGCGAGGGCGTCCACCCAGGCGGGGTCCTTGGCGTAGCGCAGCAGGGCGTCGCGGTGGTGGGTGGCGCCGTAGGTGTCGCCGTTGGCGGTGGAGACGCAGAGGGCGAGCACCTCCGCCTCCTTGCGGGTCAGGCCGCCCTTGCCGAAGCAGGTGGCCATGTAGAGGTCGAGGTGGGCGCGCATCGCCTTCGGGTCGAGGCTCTGCGCCCGGAGGATGTTGCTGACGCGGCCGCGGTTGCGCTGGATCTCGTCGTAGAGCTCGAACAGCTTCCCCTCGGCCTCGTCCTCATGGATGGTCCGGATGTACGCCACGCGGGCGCCATCGCGGGGCTTCTATAAAGTGACGGGGACCGTGCCAGGGGGCGGGGGGACCGGCTCAGCCGTGGCGGCGGCGCGGCATGAAGGCCATGACGCCGGCGAACACGAGGGCGATGGGGGCGATGATGGACCAGTCGAACTTGAGCCAGCCCTGCTTGTCGGCCAGCCAGAGGACGCCGACGATGACCAGGAAGAGCCCCCACCAGTTGAAGGCGGAGAGGTCGACGGACTGCCGGGCGCCCGCGGGGCGGAGGTCGCCGTTCATGGGGCCTTGGACCCCCCCGCCCCTGGAAAAACGTGCTGGAACGGTCCTGCCGTCGGGTGACGGCGCAACGGGGAAGGGGGCCTTGGCCGTCTCCGTGGCATGGAGCCCCTGCCGACGGCGGCGGTCGCGGATGCCTGCGTCCGGCTCGGGGCGCCCCTGAGGGTGGCGGCACTGCGCCCAACCCTCCCGGGCCGCCGGGTGGCGGGCCCCGCCGTCCCCGCCCGGCACGCGGGCAGCGTGGACGTCTTCTTCGAGGCACTGCGCGGCGCTCCCCCAGGTTCCCTCCTGGTGGTGGACAATAGCGGGCGGCTGGACGAGGGCTGCGTCGGCGACCTGACGGCGCTGGAGGTGCGGGCGAATGGCGGCGCCGGCATGGTGGTGTGGGGCGCGCACCGCGACACGGCGGACCTGGCGCGCATGGGGTTCCCAGTGTGGAGCCTCGGCGCCTGCCCCGCCGGCCCGGTGCGGACGGATGCCCGGGCCCCCGACGCGCTGGAGGCGGCGACGGTGGCGGGCGCGACGGTGCGGTGCGGGGACTGGGTGTACGCGGACGACGACGGCGTCGCGTTCGTCGCCGGGGAGGGGCGTGCCGGGGTGGAGACACTGGCGGCGCAGATTGTCGCGACCGAGCGGCGGCAGGCGGCCCTCGCGGAGACTGGCACCTCCCTGGGGACGCAACTCGACTTCGACGGCTACCTCGCGGCGCGGGCGAAGGACCCGAGGCTCACCTTCCGGGCGCACCTGCGGCGGCGAGGCGGGGCCATCGAGGAATAGCCGCTTCCGACCAAACAGGGTTTGCACGGAGTTAGGCTGCACTCCGCGGGCTCCGCGTCTTCCGCGGTTCATCGGCGAAACAGCACATCTGACCGCGAAAGGCGCGAAGGCCAGGAAACTTCCTCCGATTTCGTGGGTTTCGCGGTCAGAAGGTCCGCGCAATCCGTGGTTTCGTCTGGGGTCAGCGCCGGCTCTGCCACAGCACGCGCGCCGCGACGGAGTTGTAGGGCGACCACAGCGGCCGCATCCGCTCCATGTGGGCTGCCGCCTTCTCCGGCGCGACGCCGTAGGCCAACCCGGTTGCGATGCGGAGGCCCAGGTCCTCGGGGGCGAAGACGTCGGGGCGTTGGAGGTGGAAGAGGAGAAACATCTTCGCGGTCCAGGTGCCGATGCCCTTGACGGCGGTGAGCTCCGCCATGATGGTCTCGTCCTCCAGGTCGGGGAAGCGGGCGAACTCCACCTCGCCGCGCAGCGTCTTGTCCGCGAGGTCCAGGATGTAGGCGGCCTTCGAGCGCGACAGCCCTGCCCCGCGCAGCTCCTCCTCACTGCGGTTCAGGACCCGGCGGGGCGTCGCCTTGCCGCCCAGCGTCTTGAGGAGCTTGGCGTGGATGCTCCTGCCGGCGGCGAGGCTGACCTGCTGGTGCGTGATGGAGGTGACGAGCGCCGCGAAGCCGTCGTCGCCGGGGATGACCTGCTCCTGGGGAACCGGGTTCCTCTTGCTGAGCCTGTGCATCACCGGGTCGGTCTTCTTCCAGTGGCGCTCCGCCTCGGGCTGCAGCGCGTGGAGGGAGGTCATGCCGGCACGCGCCGCCTGGGGGCCAGGAGGGTGATGGCGAAAACGGGAAGGGAGTTAAGGAAAGCAGCCAGGGGGGCCATGCGCGGCGACCGAGGCGAGCGGCTTCAAGGTTTGGAGTCAGGCCCGACGAGTCCCAAACCACGGATTGCACGGAGCTCGCATAGAGATGAATCCGCGCCATCCGCTAAATCCGCGGTTTAGGGGCTCAGGCCGACTTCCAAGCCTCGCTCGGCTTGAACTGCGTCTCGTAGAGCCCCTCGAACAGGGGCGCGAAGCGGAGGCGCTGGTCCTTGCCGGTCGCGGTCTTGGGGATGGCGTCGACGAACTTGACGACCTTGGGGGACTTCTCCCACGGGACGCCTCTGCGCTTGAACCACGCCTGCACGGTGGCCTCGCCGAGCTGCGCCTCGGTGACGCCGGGCCTGCGCTCGATGACGGCGCCAATCTCTTGGCCAAGCTTCTGCGACTTGAAGCCGTAGGCGAGCGCGTTCTCCACG
>JBHELM010000126.1:0-3520 GCA_046352715.1 Thermoplasmatota archaeon
GGACCAGAACATCGTCGTCACCTGCGGCGCGACCGAGGCGATGATGGCGACGCTGCTGGGCACCGTCGACCCCGGTGACCAGGTGGTTCTGTTCGAGCCGTTCTACGAGAACTTCGGCCCCGACGCCATTGTCTCCGGCGCGAGCCCGCTGTTCGTGCCGCTCGTCGAGCCGGAGTTCCAGCCCAACGAGGAGCGCCTGAAGGAGGCGTTCGCGCGCAAGCCGAAAGCCGTCGTCGTGAACACCCCTGGCAACCCGACGGGCCGCATCTTCACCGACGCCACGCTGCGCCTCATCGCGGACCTGTGCGCGGACCACGACGTCCTGGCCGTGACGGACGAGATCTACGAGTACTTGGTCTACGACGGCAAGCGGCACACCAGCCTCGCCACCGTGGGCGACATGGCGGAGCGCACCGTCACCGTGGGCGGCTTCAGCAAGACCTACAGCGTCACCGGCTGGCGGCTGGGCTACACGGCGGCGCCCAAGCCGGTCACGGACGCCATCAAGCGGGTGCACGACTTCCTCACCGTCGGCGCGCCCCACCCGCTCCAGGTCGCCGCCACCGCCGCCCTCGGCCTGCCAGCCTCCTACTACACGGAGCTGCGCGACGGCTACCAGCAGAAGCGGGACTTCCTGCTCGCCACCCTGCGCAAGGCGGGCTTCCGCTGCACCGACCCCGACGGCGCCTACTACATCTTGGCCGACTGGACGGGGGTGGGGGACTTCCCCGACGACACCGCGTTCGCCATGTGGATGGCCAAGGAAGCGAAGGTGGTCGGCATCCCGGGCTCCAGCTTCTTCCAGGACGGCGAGCGCGGCCGCCACCTCATCCGCTTCGCGTACCCGAAGAAGATGGAGACGCTCGCGGAGGCGGCCCGCCGGCTGGAGGGGCTGCGCGAGCGCGTGGCCAACCGCCAGACCCCTTATGCGTCCCCCTAGGATGCGTTCCGCATGGCCTCCTGGGACTTCCAGCTTGGCTGGGAAGCCACCAACCCCATCGCCTACCTCAACCTGGGCGCGCTGGCGCTCTCCGTCCTGCTCCTGCGCCGCCTGGCGGCCCGCCGCGGGGAAAGCGCCCTGCTGGACGGCGCCTGGGCCGCGAGCCTGGCGTTCGCCGTCGGGACCGGCCTGCACTTCCTCGGCGACCTGACGAACTTCCCCGAGGAGTGGGACCACGTCCTCATCCACGGCGTCGTCCTGGTGGCCCTGCTCGTGATGTTCCTGGCCGTGCGCCGCGGCGACTGACGACCAAACCACGGGTTGCACGGAGCGTGTCGTCCTTGCGCGCTCTTGGGCAACCACGGATTTCGCGGAGCGCGCGGATTTGGGTCGTCCTTGCTGGAAACGGTCTTGTGAAATCCGCGTCATCCGCGAAATCCGCGGTTCGCCAAGTCCGGCACAAGCAAACCAGGGGTGGCGCAGGCTCGGACAAGCAAAGGCATCCATGCAATCCGTGGTTTGGTCGGTGCGCCGCAAACATTTTCCTTCCGTTCCCCAAGCCGCCCCCATGCGCGCCCTCCTCCTCGCGAGCCTGTTGGCCTCCGGGCTCCTCGCCGGCTGCCTCACCGCCCCGTCCTCCCCGGTCTCCACCGAGCCCGTCCGCGACCCCGACTGGGCCCTCCGCGCCATCTTCGCCGGCGCCGACCCGCTGGACACCGACCACGCGCTGCCGGAGGCGCACGACCACGCCAACCGCACGCAGCACCTGGGCCTCAACACGCCCAACTTCGAGGTCCTCGGCCACGACGCGCTGCTCAGCCCCTACTTCGGCGCCTCGGCGGGCACAGCCTACTGCGGCGACGTCGCCGACGCGAAGCCCGGCCAGCGCCAGCTCGCAGTCGTCCACTCCTTCGCCACTGACGTGGCCCTCACGGTCCTCGATGTCACCGACCGCGCCAAGCCCAAGATGCTCGGCGAGCTGGTGCTGCCCTACGAGTTCACCTACGACGCCGCCATCTTCGCCGACGGCCGGTACGCGGTCCTCGCCGGCAACCCCGACCTGGCGAGCGACAAGCCCGCCACCGCCGGCGCGACGGTGCCGTTCCACGCCACATGGCGCGACGCGTGCGGCGCCGAGCGGCCCGTCGCCTCCAAGGTCGACCAGGTCCCCTACGGCTACGCGGCCATCCTGGTGGACCTCAGTGACCCCGCCAACCCGACGGTCGCCGACTTCTACGAGTACCCCGGCGGCCGCAACGTGCACAGCATCAGCACCGCGACGGTGGACGGCACCCGCTACGTCGCCACCTCCGGCCTCGCCGCCGTGCCTTGCACCTTGCCCAACGTGAGCGGCAACCCCGTGCCCAACCCGGTGCCGTGCGAGCCGCAGGTGCCGCGCTACGGCAACGCGCTGAGCCACTTCGACATCCTCACCGTCGAGGAGAGCCCCGCCGGCGCGCGGCTGGCGCTCGACTTGGTCTACACCCCGACGGACCAGACCCACCTCGACCCCAGCCTGCTCTACCTCTCCAACGGCCACACCGACGCGCAGATCGAGAAGCACCCCGTCACCGGCCAGACCGTCGCCTACCTCGCCGACTGGGACGGCGGCCTGCACGTCATCCGCCTCGACGGCCCCGGCCGGGCGACCCCGCTGGCGAGCTGGGGCCAGAGCCCGGGCGGCGACCCGACGCAGATGAAGGGGCACATCCACTCCGTCTGGCCCGTGCCGGGGACGCAGGACGGCAAGCACTACCTGCTCACCGGCCAGGAGGTCATCGGCCGCCCCGCTGGCCGCCCCTCGGGCCAGGTCGTGATGCTCGACATCACCAACCCTGGCGTCCCGCTGCGGGCGTTCAAGTGGACGCTGCCGGTGGACGTGCAGTGGCCGCCCAGCCAGGGCGAGATGTTCAGCACCCACTACCCCGTCCTCGTCAACGGCACCCTGTTCGTGTCGATGTACCACGGCGGCGTGTGGGCGGCCGACGCCCGCAAGGCGAACTGGCCCGACCTGCCCAGCGTCGGCGCCTTCCTCCCCGCGCTGGAGCCGGCGGGCAAGCCGTTCAAGGGCGGCCCCACGCCGGAGGTCCTCGAGATCCTGAGCCTCGGCGACGGCGGCCTGCTGGTCTACGACGGCACCTCGGGCGCCTACACTGTGCGCTTCCACCCCGGCGACGCACGCGTGCAGCCGGCGAGCCCGTGGGCCGACAACCCGTGGATCGGGTAGCCTAGCGGTGGCCGTGGCGGGCCTGGAAATCGTGCACGGCCCGCAGCCAAGCGGCCTGGCTGCCGGCATGCACCGGCTCGACGCTGTGGCAGCGGGAGCACTCCAACTGTGTCCCGCCTCCATCGTGGCGCACCGTGAATGGCATGGTCTCTGCACACGCCTCGAACCTATTTAGCGCCCCGCAAGAGCCGGCGGAAAGTTCCACCTATCGGCGAACCGCGGATACTCCCTCTTTGGTGAGAATCACAAACACTTCGGGTGGGGGAGGTTTTCGGAACCGGGCAGAGGGGGGTTCCGAAGTGTTTGGGCCACACCCTTTTGGGGTCGTGGCGCTGGGAGCGCCATAAGCCATG
>JBHELM010000127.1:0-5052 GCA_046352715.1 Thermoplasmatota archaeon
GCGCCAACCTCCTCACTCTCTACCTTCAGGCCAGCATGGGAAAGGGACAGTACCAGCAGGTGCGCTATGACGACGTCTCGCTCATTCCCACCTCCCTGGTCGCCTGGTCCGTCCCGGGCGGCGCGGTGCTGGACGCAAGCGGGCTTTCGGCGCATGTCCGCTTCGACCGCAAGGGGCAGCAGGCCGTGTACGCCAATGCGACCGACGGCGGCATTCCGTTGTGGAATGCCGTGGGGGTCTTCGATGTCCGCAACGCCGTGCCGGTGGCGAACCTTACCGTCCCAGCGGAGTCGCCCATCAACCAGCCCTTGGTGCTGGACGCAACGGGCAGCCTGGACTCGGATGCACCCCTCGTCTTGCAGGACCCTTCGTTCACTAGCCTGGGCTCCACCTGGAAACTCTCGGGGAAGGAAGTGGGCGGCACGGTGAAGGCCACGGCCCTGAACGACCCGCGCGGCGGCGTCAAGGTGGAGGTGGCGCGGACGGCCAAGGCTGGGAGCATCTATGTGGCGCAGGAGGTTCCCCTCGGTCGCGTGCAACCGGCCATCCTGACGGTCCGGGTGCAGGACCAGGGCGACCTGACAGGCTACGCGTTCCTACTGCGTGAGTCCAATGGCACGTTCCAGAAGGACACCCCCTACACGTTCCCTCCCGCCGGCGACCGCGAGCGGCTGCTGTCGATGCCGTGGACCCCTCAGACGGCGAACGCCACTCGCCTCACCGTTTATCTACGCTTCAGACTCCCCCCCGACAGCGACACGGTGGTGCGCTTCATGCAGCCCCGCCTCATCTCAGGGCTGGCCTTCACATGGGCGATGGACGGCAACACAGTTGCAACGGGGCCGGACCCGACCTACACGCTTCTCCCCCGCGCGGCCGGCACCCACGTCGCGACCGTGACGGTGGCAGACCAGGACGGCGCCTCCGCCTCGGCGTCCCGGACCATCAACTACACCGACTCTGGATACCTATGGGAATCGCCTCCTCCGGGGGTCCTGCCGCTGTCGCCGCCCACCCCTTTGGCGCTTCACACCATCCGGCGGGGCGAGGGCCGCGAGGACCAGATCGACAACGGCGACTTCTCCGCCGGAAAGACGGCATGGACGCTCGCGGACCGTGAGGTCGGCGGCGGGGCCGCATGGAGGGTGCTGTCCGAGGCAGGGAGCCGCTTTGCGCGAATCAACGTGAGCAAGGCCGCGACCTCCGGCACCGTGTACCTCCAGCAGGATGCCAGACGCCTCTGCACGGAGGTTTCCTGCACCTTCTCGTTCGACTATCGCGGCAGCGCGCAGTTGGATATGCTGCTGCGCGAGCGCAACGCCACCGGCATCCCCACCGACGTCAATCTTCCGCTGCCCCCCTCGCCTGGGTGGCGTCATATCGAGCGCTCCTGGAATGTGTCAGCCAATGCAACGCGCCTAACCGTTCATCTCCGGGCTCGGCTGGTGCCCGACCAGAACGCCAGCGTCGACTTCCGGGCGGTCTCCCTCCAGCCGAGCCTCCGCATCGACACCGCCGTGTCCGGCCCCGCGGAGCCCCGCATCCGCAACGGCACCCTTGCCGCGCCAGCCCCCGGGAGATACTCCCTGCGCGTCAACGTCACCAACGCCTACGGCCAAGCCGGCACCTTCGACCGCGACCTCCAGGTGCTCCCGGTGGCGGTGTTTCCCACCCCGGAGGGCCTTGCCCTGCGCTGGAGGACGGGGAACGGCACCGTGCGCGTCCTCAACGAAACCGGGGCGACCGCCTGGAGCCTCGACCTGGCCCAGCCCACGCTGCCGGCCAGTGTCCCGCAGATCTATGCCGGTGACCAAGGCTTCCCGCGACTCCCCCGCGGCAACGGCACGCTCCTGCTTGCGGCCGACGGGGCGGAGGCGGTGTTCCCGCTGGCCGGCCTGCGCGAGCGCCTCGCGGGCCCCCTCATGGAAAGCAACGCCACCCTGGTGCGCAGCGGCTGGCACAACGTCGCGCGGGTCCGGCTCCACACCCCCAACGACGCCATCCTTGGCGGCACCGCCCGGGTCCTGGAGGGCGACCGCGAGGTGGCGGACGCGCCCTTCGTGCGCGAGGGGCAGGACCTGGTGGCCGAGGTGCCGCTGCCCACGGGCCTGTCGGCGCACGACTACCGGGTCACCGTCGAGCTGCAGGACGGATGGGGGGGGACGCTGCAGGTGCCCGGCCTCGCGCTCTCCGCCACCCCCAACCCCGCGTTTTCCGGCGGCTTGCTGCTGCTGGGGGCGGCCGCCCTGGTCGTCGGCCTGGGGCTTGCCCACCGGCGTTGGCAACGGAGGCGCGCCGGGTGATCGTGGACCCCAATGTCCTCTCCCTCGCGGCCAGCCTCCTCGGCATCGTGGCCGTGGTGCGCCTGGTCTCCGCCGGCGTCCCCTTCAGCCTGGCCGCCTTCGCGGGGGACGCGCTGGTCGGGTTGGCCATCGTCTCCGCGCTCCTGCTTGCCACGGGGGTGGCCCTGGAGCTGCCCGTCCTCTACGTGGGCGCCGCCATGTTCGCGGGGCTCTACTGGACCGGCATGGTGGAGAAACGGCCGCGCCTCCGCACCGCCGGCCTCGTCGTCTCCGGCGGGGGGGCGGCCCTCGCCGTGGTCGCCGTCCTGTTCCTCGCCCGCGTCTATGCCTGGTGGTTCGCACCGCTGGCCCTCCTGCTGGCGATGGGCCTGGGCCTCGCCGTGCAGGGAATCGGCTGGCTGCTCGCGCGCCCGTCGCCCGCTGCCACCCCGGCCGCATCCGCCGCCCCTGCATCCCCAGCAAGGAGCTTGCCTCCACAGCCGACCCCGTCCGTTGCGGCCAAGGTCACCATCACCTGCCCGGCGTGCGGCTTGCGGGGCCAGGTCGCTGCCCGGGGTCCGCCGACGCTGAAGTGTCCGCGCTGCGGCAGCCCGGTCCAGCGCCCAACCATCAACGCGTCGCCGCCGCCAGGTGGGGCTCCAGCGCAGAGTACGCCGCCTCCGCCGCGGCGCGGTCCGTCGTCTTGAGCAGGACCTTGCCGTTGTCGTAGAGGCTCGACTCGACGCCTTTGCGGACGATGAGGATGATCTTGGCGTCGACGACGACCTGGTAGCCGTCGCGCAGGAGGGCGGCCTTGAGGCCCTCCATGTCGATGCGGCGCTGCGGCTCGGGGGTGGCGGTGAAGCCCGCCGAGGTGGAGCAGGGCCGGAGGAGGGCCACGGCTGCGCCCACGGCATCCGGCTTTTAACGGGCGCGGCGTCGGCCAGCCCGTTGAAGGCGGTCCTCCTGCTCTCCGGCGACGGCTCGCTCCGTCGACACGCGCGACAGGGAGGGCCTGCGGCCCTCCATCGGACAAGGCCCTTGAGGACCGGAGGGCGCGCATGAAGGCGGTCCTGCTGCTCTCCGGCGGCTTCGATTCCCCGGTCGCGGGGCGGATGCTCCAGCGGCAGGGGGTGGAGCTGGAGGCGTTGCACTGCAGCTTCGAGCCGGTCACCGACGATGCCTCCGTGAGGAAGGCGGAGACGCTGGCGCGGCAGATGGGACTTCCAAGGTTGTGGGTCGCCCGCATCGGGGAGGCGCTCGGCCGCATCCCGCACGACCGCGAGGCGCACCGCTACTATTTCCTCCTCCAGAAGCGGCTGTTCTACCGGCTCGCCGACGCCGTGGCGGACCAGGTGGGCGCCGCCGCCATCGCCACCGGCGAGAACCTGGGCCAGGTCTCCAGCCAGACGCTGCCCAACCTCGTCACGCTGGAGCAGGCGGCGCGGCGTCCCATCCTGCGCCCCGTGCTCGGGCTCGACAAGGTGGACATCATCCGCCTGGCGAAGGAGTGGGGGACGCACGACACCAGCGTCGGCCCCGAGCTGTGCGACCTGCTGGGCCCCACCTACCCCGCGACGACGAGCGCCGCGGCGGTGGTGCAGGCGGCCGAGAGCCGCGTCGGGCTGGAGCGCGACCTGCCGGCCATTGAACTCCTGGAATTGCAGTGAATCTTCGGCGATTCGGTGAAACCAAGAGTTCCCGCGTTTTCCGCACTGCCATGGACGAGTGTGCCTGCGTCAGTGGATTTGGAAAGCATCTGGATCCCCGGTTGGGGGCATGAAGACGTAATGTGCATCAACGTGCATCAACGAAAGATACAAATTCTCAAGAACCTTCCAAATTTTATGATGAAAACTGTAACTTCTATCGGATATTGGGGCCTGCACGATGGCCAAGGAGGATGAAATGATAGAAAATGAACTTTTTAGCCTCAGAAAACCACTAACTAGACACCTAAAATCTATGACGGTCCTTGGAATCTTAGGGTTGATGCTGGTTCCTCAGGCATTCGCCGATAATGCATACCAAACAAACGACACTGCCCAAGGTTTCACATTGGGAGTGGCGACCTCCCTGCGCATTTCAGCCATTGCCGGTGTGAATTACGAATACAGTCATACAGGCACCCATCAATGTGGGGGTCCGCATATTAACGAGGACACGATTTCCGTTTCCGGAAGCATCTCTGGTTCCGGCAGGAATGGCCAGGGAACTTGGACCTATCTTGGCCTAACTTATCGTGGAACTTATGGTCTAAGTTTGCCGGCTGCTCCCAACTTCGGAGTGGATGAAGGAACATCAACACTCACGCTGGATGGATATATACCAAGTATCTCTGGAAATCTTTTCCATCTGCACTATGAAGGCTCTGGTCCAACTATTGTGTCTCTTGTGTTCACATCCCAGCCTTGCCCCTGAGTACCTTGAAGAAATCGTCTTCACGACAGACGTGGTCCGCTTTCCCTTCACCGTACCTTGTCTGTCTGCTTGTCAATGCAGCTTGCGACGGGCCACAAGCACCAGCGCGGCAAGGCCGACGATGGCCAGCGGGACCTCGACGCCGGGCGACTTCTTCTTGGTCGGGCTGGTCGAGGCGGTGCTGCCGTCGCTGCCACCGTTCGACGGGCCGGAGGTGTGGCTCTGCGGCGGGCCGGTGGAGGTCGGCGTGGTGTGCGGCGGGTCGGCGGCGTACCACGGTACGTACACGAAGCTGGGGGTGAGGATGTTCCAATACGCCACTGGTTGGCCGGCTGCTATAGCGATGGGA
>JBHELM010000128.1:0-4041 GCA_046352715.1 Thermoplasmatota archaeon
GCGAGCCTTCAAACCCGAGCCGATGGTCGCCGCCAGCGTGGAGCCCCGCACCGAGACGCTGCGCGAGCGCTGGGTCTGCGTCGTCGAGCACCACGGCCCCGAGGCCACCGTCGACGCGACGCGGCGGCCGCTCTACCGCCACATGATCATCCACGAGCTGGTGGGCGGGCCGAGCATCCTGCGCTTCCTCGACCGGCCGCACGGCGAGCGCATCGTGGACGCCCTGGTCGTGACGCACGCGGGCTTCGACGGCGACGGGATGTGCCGCATCGAGCGGGTCCCCCCCGGCCCCTACGCGGTGCTGGACTACGAGGGCCCGCAGGAGGGGCTGCCGGCGGCGCGGGAGCGGCTGCTGGCCTGGGCGCAGGCGCACGGCGGCGCGGCGGGGCCGCTCCTGCAGGTCCACCTCATGGACCCCATGGACGGCCTCGTGGAACAGCAGCTCCAGGTGCCGCTCGGCGAAACGGGTTCGCTGCGCTCACCGCGTTTCGCTGGGGGCTAAGATGCAGGGGGCTCCGCCCCCTGCACCCCCGAGGATCGGGCGGTCGCACCGCCAACCGGCGGCGCTCACCGCGCCGCCGGGCTCTTCCGCTTGTCCCGCCTCGCCGTGCTCGGCGGTCCGCGCGGGCTCGCTGCGCTCGCGCGACCGCCCAAGCCAATGCCGGTTGTCTCCATCAGGACTCTTGCTTGCCGATGCGGCACGCCGGCTTGGGTGGCCGCGCCGCAGGCCCCGCGCAAGCGCCGAGCGCAGCGAGGCGCGAAGCAAGGGAAGGAGCCGGCGCCGCGGTGAGCGGCGCCGATGCGAGCGGCCACCCCTTCCCCCGAGGGGTCTGGGGCCCGGATGGGCCCCAGCTCTTCACCCCCGGCGAAACGCGGTTCCCGGAGCGAAGCGGAGGGAACCCGTTTCGCCGAGACCCAAACCACTAAGTGAGCGGGCGCGGCATTCCCGGCCGATGCGCGTAGGGGATGCGGCTCCCGACTTCGTCCTGAAGGACGCCGACGGCCGCGACGTGCGGCTCTCCAGCTTCAGCGGCCGCCCCATCGTCCTCTACTTCTACCCCAAGGACAACACCCCGGGCTGCACCGTCCAGGCGAAGGACTTCCGCGACCACCACGACGAGATTGCCGCCCACGGCGCCGTCGTGGTCGGGGTCAGCCTGGACGACCCCGAGAGCCACTGCAGCTTCCGCGACCGGCACCGCCTGCCCTTCCTCCTGCTCGCAGACCCCGACGGCCGGGTGCACGACCTCTACGAGGCGTGGCGCACCACCCTGTTCGGCCGCAGCAGCATCGGGGTGCGCCGCTGCACCTTCCTCATCGGCCCCGACGGCATCATCCGCAAGGTGTACCGCCGCGCCAGCCTCCTCGGCCACGCCAAGCGGGTCGTCGGCGACCTGGAGCGGCTGCGCGCCCAGGAGGCGTGGGGCAAGGGCAGCGCCGACACCCGCGAGTTGCTCAAGCCGTAGCCGCGGCGCAAACCCCATAGCGCCCCGCCGCCGTCGGCCCGGCGTGTCCAGCCAGCCCGACAAGATGGACCTGCACGAGTTCCGCGCGGCGCGCCGCCGCAAGACGGACAACCTGCTGAAGGAGGACCACCGCGACCTCAAGCGCTTCTTCGCCCTCGACTCCGCCTGCTACCGCGACGCCACGGCGGAGGGCGGCCTCGACGCCAAGACGAAGGAGCTGCTCGGCCTCGTCGCCTCCACGGTGCTGCGCTGCAACGACTGCATCGCCTACCACTGCGACCAGTGCGTCGAGGTCGGCTGGACGAAGGCGGAGCTGCTGGACGCGCTGAACGTCGCCCTCGTCGTCGGCGGCAGCATCACCATCCCGCACATCCGCACCGTGTGGGAGGTCGTGGAGCAGCTCTACGACGAGAAGGAGACGCAGGCAGAGACCGGGGCCAAGGCGGCCAAGCCGGCGAAGGGCAGGTAGCTGCGCGCAAGGCATCACCATCATCAAGCAGCGGGGCTTCGGCCTCCGGTGCAGCGCCTCCGGTCGCGGGCCTTCCGGTTCGTCCTCGTCGTCGGCCTCCTGAGCCTGTTCGCCGACATGGCGTACGAGGGCGCGCACGCCATCAACGGGCAGTACCTCGGCAGCCTGGGCGCGGGCGCGTTCGCCGTGGGCACCGTGGCCGGCCTAGGCGAGCTGGCGGCCTATGGGCTGCGCTTCCTGTCGGGGGTGTGGGCCGACCGCACCCGCGCCTACTGGCCCATCACCATCTTCGGCTACTGCGTGAACCTCCTCGCGGTGCCGGCGCTGGCGCTCACGAGCCACTGGCGGGCCGCCGCGGGCCTCATGCTGCTGGAGCGCGCGGGCAAGGCCATCCGCAACCCGCCCCGCGACGCCATGTTCGCGCACGCGGCCGGCAGCGTCGGCGCGGGCTGGGCCTTCGGGCTGCACGAGGCGATGGACGAGACCGGCGCCGCCCTCGGCCCCCTGGTGGTCGCGGCCGTCCTGTGGCTGCGCGGCGGGTTCCACCTCGCCTACACCCTCCTGCTCCTGCCGGCGCTGGTGTCGCTGTCCATCCTGCTCTACGCCCGCCACATCAACCCCTCCCCGCGCGACCTGGAGCCGGCGGGGGCGCGGGTGGGCACCCACGGCTTCGGCGCGCCGTTCTGGCTGCTGGCCGCCGCGGGCGTCTGCATGGCCATCGGGTTCGCCGACTTCTCGCTCATCGCCTACCACGCCGACCGGCGGCACATCCTGGAGGCGGCGGTGGTGCCGCTGGTCTACGCGATGGCCAACGGCGTCAACGCCGCCGGCTCGCTCGCCCTCGGCCGCGCCTTCGACCGCTGGGGCCCTGGCGTGCTGGCGGCGGCCGTCGTGGTGCCGGTCCTGGGCGCCCCGCTCGTGTTCTCCAGCACGACCGGCCTCGTCGTCCTCGGCATCGTGCTGTGGGGCGTGGGCGTGACGGTGCAGCAGAGCCTGTTCAAGGCCATGCTGTCGCGCCTCATGCCCAAGGACCGCCGCGCCTTCGGCTTCGGCACGTTCGACGGCCTGTGGGGCGTGGCCTCGCTCGGCGGTGGCCTGCTGCTGGGCTGGCTCTACGACCGGGGCCCCTCGGCGGCCATCCTCGGCTCGGTGTCGTTCCTGGCGCTCGCGGCGCTGGCGACGTGGGCGGCGGTCGCCGCGCAGCGGACGAAGCCGGCCAAGGCTGGCAAGGCGGAATGACGCGCCGACCGAGCAGGGGTCAGGCTTCAGCGACAGTGACCGTCAACCCAGCCTTCTGCGCGTGCGCCAGCGCAATCCCCTCCGGCGAGTCGAGCTTGAAGCGGAGCCGCCCCTGCTGGCTGGCCGTCGCCTCCCCGACCAAGGCGCCCTCGACCTCGACGCGGTAGGTGCGGCCGCCGCGCGCGCCGTCGACCAGGAGGAAGATGTTGGTGCTGGCGCGCTTGATGCGGACGCGGTCGATGGCCGCCGCGCCGGAGGAGTCTCCCTCGTCGCTGCCGTCCGGCTCGTCCCACCGCCCGCTCTCCTCGCGCTGCGGGCGCTCCTCCTGCCGCTTCCGGCCCGCGCCGCGCACGAGGGGCTTGATGTCGAGGCCGATGCCCAGCTTGCGCTCCAGCATCTGGACGGTGCGGCCCCCCTTGCCGATGAGTTGCGGCACCTCGCCCTCGTCGACGTAGACGGTGGCCTTGCCGCCGCGCACCTGGACCTCCATCGGACCCTGCACGTTGCGGCGCAGCATGCGGGTCAACTCGCGCTCGGCGAGCTGGCTGGCGGGGTCGGCGACGCTGTCGACGCTGTCCAGCGGCATGACGACAATCTGCTCGCCGTAGGTGTAGAGCTCGTAGACCTCGCGGCCGGCGCGCACGTCGCGCACCACGACGACGGGGCGGGCGAGGTCGGCGTCCGTCATGCCGACGGGGACCTTCACGGTGAACTCGAGCTCCAGGACCTGCGCGACCTTGCCGGCGTCGATGAACAGCACCGTGTCGACCACCTGCGGAATCATGCCGAGCTCGACGCGGCCGATGAGGCGCTGCACGGCGTCGATGGCGCGGTTGGCGTGCGTGACCCCGATGAGGCCGACGCCCG
>JBHELM010000129.1:0-4768 GCA_046352715.1 Thermoplasmatota archaeon
TTGAGGCCGACGGGATGCGTCTCGGACTTCAGTTTGCCGAGCAAGCCAAGCAGTCGGGCCTGCCCCGTCTTCCAGCGGGCGCCGCTCCACTTCGGTTCCAGGTAGAGCCGGATGTCGTCTAGGTTGCGCTGGGCAGCGCGCAGGGTGCTGATGGATTGGGGAGGGAAGGCATCGCCATGCACTTCCAGTGTGACGGCCCTCGCCCACGGGATGCTCTTGCGGTTGTAGGCCTTCACATGGCGGACCGCGTCTGCCAACTGCTTGCGCTCCACGCCGACGGCCGCGATGCTGCAGGTGGTGTCGCCGAAGCCGTTGAAGTAAAGCTCGTGGCGGGTGATGCCCTCAAGCTGGTCGATGGGGGCCACCATGTCGGCGCCCAGGATGTGGGGACGGCGCAGGCGAGGTGCCCGCGCCGATGCGCGCAGGGCGTCCGGCAAAGGCAAGGAAGCGGGCGGGAAGAGCCCGGCGTAGTCGAAGAGTCCCGTCACCAGCGTGTCCAGTCCGTTCATGGGGTCTGCCTCACCGTCGCCTGCTCCGCCCGCGCCTGCCGCACTTGCTGCTCGATGGCGCCGAAGACGCTGCGGCCGTCCTGCACCACCTCGAGGCGCACCGTGTCGCCGAAGCGCAGGTAGGGCGTCACCGGCGCCCCCGTCTTGATCTGCTCCAGGGTGCGCACCTCGGCGAGGCAGCCGCAGCCACGCGACTCGTCCGCGTTGCTGACCGTGCCGGAGCCGAGGAGGGTGCCCGCCGGCAGCGGCCGCGTCCTGGCCGCGTGCTCGACGAGCTGGGGAAAGGAGAAGAACATCTCGCCGCAGTCGGGCTCGCCGATGCGGGCGCCGTTGACCTCGACGCGCAGCGGGAGGTGCAGCCGGCCGTCGCGCCACGCGGCGCCCAGCTCGTCCGGCGTCACCGCGAAGGGGCCGAGGCTGCTGGGCGGCTTACCCTGGAAGAAGCCGAACCCCGCCGCGAGCTCGCGCGGGATGAGGCCGCGCAGGCTGACGTCGTTCAGCAGCACAAGGAGCTTGATGTGGCGCGCGGCGTCGGCGGCGGTGGTCCCCACCGGGACGTCGTCCAGCACGACGGCGACCTCGGCCTCCAGGTCGATGCCCCACTCCTCCGTCGCCGCCTCGATGGGCGCGGTGGGGGCGAGCAGCGGGTCGCCGACGCCCTGGTACATCAACGGCACCGTGCGCAGGTCGGCCGGCGGCTCGGCGTTGCGGGCCTTGCGGACGAGGAGGATGTGCTGGATGAACGCGGAGCCGTCGAGCCAGCTCGTCGTGCGCGGCAGCGGCGCGAGGAAGGTGGTGCCGGCGAGCGGCTGGGTCTCAGGCCAGCGGCCTTCCCGTGCCTGGCGCTCGATGCGGCGCAGCTCCGGCTCCGTGGCGGCCCACTGCTCCAAGGCGGTGCGCAGGTTGGTGGAGATGCGGGCGGGAACCCGGGCGACCAGACCCTTGTCCTGCAGGACAACGGCGAGGGCGCCGTCCCGGCTCCCGTCCGGCACCGTCGCCAGCTTCACGGGGGCGCGCAGCGGGAGCCTTGGGATAACCGTGGCGGGAGGCCCTGGCTTCGACGAAACACGAATTGCGCAGATGACTTTGGCTTTCCTGGCGGAGTGGGGATTGCATGGATGTTCCCCGCGTGCCCCACCACAAAAGTATCTGTGGAATTGCTGTGGGGCCAGGAAAGTTCCTAGGTCTTCTGTGACTCGGTGTTCCGCTGGACGCTACGCAAACGGGACGTCCAGCGTCGATTGCCCGTCGAACGTGACCGTGTAGTCCGCCAGCAGCGGCATCCACCACGACGGGTCGTTGCTGGCGACCTTCAGCTCCAGGCGGTCGCCGGGGGTGGTGGCCGCGCGGGTCCAGGTCATCGGGACGTCGAGGAAGCCGCCGTCCACGTCGCCTTGGCCGAGGGCGGCAGCGGCGCCGCGGGAGAGCAGGAGCGACTGGCCATTGGTGTGGACGAGGTAGAGCGTGGCGGCGACCTGGTAGGGAGTGGCGCCCTCGCGGACGTGTAGGCGCAGGTGGGGCTCGCCGACGATGACGCGGCTTCCCTCGATGGCGGGGCCGGGTAAGGAGAAAGCGGTCGGGTCGCGGCGCAGCTCGTCCGGCAACTGCTGGTTGGGCATCCCGGCCTGGTCCCACAGCGCGGAGGGCTCGGCCAGCGGGTTGGAGGCGAGGCGCTGCTGCACGGTGAATGTCGCGCCGCTGCCCTCGCCCTCGTAGAGCTCCGTGAGGCGCGGGTGGTAGGTGCGCGGCGTGGACTTGGGGAAGGTGGCGTACTGGACCGGGGACCCCGCGCCGGAGGCGTCGACGGTCTCCAGCGCGGGCCAGGCGTCGACGTGGGTGTCGTAGCCACCGAGGAAGAACTGGAGCCAGGCCAGCGCGCGGGCCCAGCAGGTCGGGTCGTCGGCGCCGTGGCCGCCGGTGAAGACCAGGGCGCGGGTGAAGCCGCCGGCGTTGGCCCACGCGAGGTCGGCCTGCGGGAACAGCGACTCCTGCATCCCCTGGCAGACGAGCAGCGGCTTGCGGACGCTGGCCATCAGGGGCAGGACGCTGCGCTCGTCCATCTGGCGATGCACGGTGGCGAGGTCGCTGCGGGTGTAGAGTTGCTGGTACCAGGAGTGGATCATCGGGTCGTAGTCGCCCTGCGCCCCCGCCGCGCCGTAGAGGTAGAGGAACTGCGCCCACTCCAGCTTGGGGACGTTGTTGGGGATGAGCGCGCCGTAGAGGTCGACCCAGCCGTACATCGCCACCGCCGTCGTCACCTTGGGGTCGCGGGCCCAGGCCTGGTAGGCGTGGCCGCCGCCGTAGCTGGCGCCGACGACGCCGACGCGGCCGTTGGTGGGGTAGCGCGCCGTGGCGAAGTCGATGACCGCGTCCAGGTCCTGCATCTCGGCGGGGCCGGCGACGGTGGAGTGCCCTCCCGACGCGCCGTAGCCGCGGGCGTCGTAGGCCACCGCCACGAGCCCGCCAAGCGCGAACTCCCGCAGCCGGTTCACGCCGGAATTGTCAGGAACCGGGAAGCCGGGCACCGCCCCGCCCTGCCCCTCGTAGGACTCCTTCTCCTGCCCCCAGCCGTGCACGAAGACGGCGAGCGGCCAGCGCGGCGCCGACCCGTCGGGCAGGCGGTCGTCGGTGTGCGGGACGTAGGCGACGGCGGCGAGTCGGGTGGCGCCGTCCCAGCTCACGAGGGTGACGTTCTCCACCTGGACGCCGGTGACACGGAGGGCGGCGGGGTCGAAGCCGACGTCGGCGGGCACCACGGCCCGGGCGGGCGGCGTCCTGCCGTCGAGGCACCCCGCGACGAGCAGGGTCAGCAGGGCGAGGGCCCACCAGCGCATGGGCAGGGACCGGCCCCGCTCCGCCTTAAGCGTTCCCGGGCGCGCGCTGCCAGGGGTATGACCTTTCTTGCATTGCCCTAAATAGGCCTCCGGGGGCAGCAGGGGGTTGGATGCGAGCGCTGCACTCCCTGATCCGCAAGCGTGGGCTTGCGGTCTTCGTGGACCTGCGCGCGATGGCGCACAGCGTGAAGGCGCGCGTCCCGCTGGCCGTGGCGCGCCGCAAGGCGGAGTATGTCCTCATCGACCACGCCCGCGTCCCGCTCGGCTTCGACGACGCCGACTTCGTCGAGCGCCACCTGTCGCGCGTCCACCACGCCCGGCACGGCATGGGCTTCACCGCGCCGCACACCGCCCGGGTCAGCCGGGAGCTCCTCCCCCCTCCGTTGCCGTCGCTGGAGGTCCGCATCGCGCTCAAGCGCGAGGACCACGCGCCGGAGTCAGTGTGACCATTAGCCACAGGCCCGCGGTTTTCATGGGTTTACGCGGGCCTGTGGTCCCTCTGGGCTGAGAACTTGGCCCTAGCCGCCCATTGAACCGCAAAAGGCGTGAAAACCGAGGAACAGTTCCCTGTGTGTCGCGTCTTCGCGGTGGGTGGGGAATCGTCAGAGCAGCGCCATCAGGTCCGCGACGGCCTTCCGCACGTCCTTCCCCTGGTAGAGAATCCGGTAAATCTCGGAGGTCAGAGGCAGCGGGATGCCCTCCTTCTCCGCCTGCTCGTGCACGAACTTGGCCGCGTAGACCCCCTCCGCGACCTGGCCGCCCATCGTGGCGAGCGCCTGCTGCATCGTGAGGCCGCGGCCCAGCAGCTCGCCGACGCGGCGGTTGCGGCTGTGCGGGCTCGTCGCGGTGGCGATGAGGTCGCCGAGGCCCGACAGGCCGGTGAAGGTCTCTTTCCGGGCACCGTGGGCGACGCCGAAGCGCACCATCTCGTCCAGGCCCAAGGTGATGACGGCGCTGGCGGAGTTGTCGCCGAAGCCGAGGCCACGCGTGAGGCCCGACGCGATGGCGACGATGTTCTTCAGCACCCCGCCCAGCTCCACGCCCACGACGTCGCGGCGCGGGTACGCCTTGAACCAGTCCGTCGACAGCACCTCGCACAGCAGCGTCAGCGCGCTCGGGCTGCGGCTGGCGATGACCGTGGCGGTCGGCATCCCGCGGGCGATCTCCTCGGCGTGGTTGGGCCCCGACAGGGTGGCGACGGGGAAGTTGGTGCCCAGCTCCTGCGCCAGCACCTCGCTCATGCGGAGGTAGGTGTCGTGCTCGATGCCCTTGGCGACGTTGAGGACCTTGGCGCCCTTGGCCAGGTGCGGCGCAAAGGCGCGGGCGGTGGCGCGCATGGCCTGGCTGGGCACGGCGGCGATGACGGCCTCGGCTCCCGCCACGGCGTCGGCGAGGCTGGAGGTGACCTGGACGCCGTCGGGCAGG
>JBHELM010000130.1:0-3663 GCA_046352715.1 Thermoplasmatota archaeon
GAGCACGACGAGGTGCGGGAAGAAGTCGGCGGCCGCGGTGGAGGGCTGCGCGCGGCGGAAGGTGGTGCCGTGGTCGTCGGAGAAGGCGACCACGGTCCCGGTGCGGGCGTTGTAGGGGACGTAGAGGCGGCCGCCCGCGTCCACGGCGCCGGCGCCGAGGATGTGGAACCCCTCCTCGCCGCTGGCCTCGACGAAGTCGCCGAAGGTGCGCCCGCCGTCGCTGGAGAACGCCATGCGCAGCGCGCCGGGGGGCGCCGGCTCGCGGCCGCGCAGCGCCGGGTCGTTGGAGAACACGGCGGGGATCTGCTGGTAGGAGAGGTAGAGCTCGCCCGGCTTGCCGAAGGTGAGCCACTGGCGGTCCGCGCCGAGGGCGGCATGCGTCGGCGTGGTGGCCACGCTGAGGAAGACGTCGCGGTCCCACGTCGCGCCGCCGTCGGTGGAGGAGGCGACCTGGATGCCGTCCAGCAGCAGGCTGCGGGTCGTTGGCTCGTACAGCGTGATGAGCGCGCAGAAGTAGAAGCGGCCGTCGGGGCCCGCCTGCACGATGCCGTCGTTCTGGAAGCTGCCCGGCACCGCCGCGAGGGGCACCGGAGGCGGGGAGCGCGGGGAGAAGGAGGCGAGGCCGTTGCCGGCGAACGCGAGGCCGCCGTCGGAGCGGACCAGGGTGTCGCCGTTGGCCTGGATTGCGACGGAGGGCTCGCAGAAAAAGCGGCAGGTGAGGGGCAGCTCGAGGATGGACCAGGCGGGCTCCACCACGGGCGCGGAGGTCTCCGGGGCCGGGGCCGGTGGGGCGAGGCAACCGGCGAGCAGGGGGATGACGACAAGCCAAGCGAGGCGCACGGGCCAGACCGGGGCCACTCCCCGGATAAGCGCTTTGGAGCCCTTTTGCAAGGGTCTTGCCCCTACGGCACGCTACATCTCGGGGTGGGCGCGGCCGGCGAGGTGCGCCTCCAGCCAGGGGAGGCGGTCGTTGCCCCAGTAGGCCTGCCCGCCGTGGCGGAGGAACGGCACGCCGCACACGCCGTCGCGGAGCGCCTGCTGGGTGTTGGCCTCCAGGCGGGCGTCCAGCCCTGCCGCGTTCGCCTGGTGGTGGCCCGGCAGGCCCACCTGGTCCGCTAGCCGGCCCACCGCGGTGGCGTCCGTGAGGTCGACGCCCTGCACGCGGCCCAGGGTGAAGACCGCCTTCAGCCAGCGCGCCTCCCAGTCCTTGCCGGCGTCCTGGGCCAGCAGGTGGAGCTTGTGCGCGGTCTGGTCGGTGGGGGCCTTGCGCTCGAAGTGGGCCAGCGGGATGCCGTAGGCGGCGGCCCAGCGGTCGGCGTCGGCGTAGTTGTAGGCAAGCTGGAGCGGTGGCGAGCCGTTGGCGTTGGCGCTGCCCTGGAGCTCCATCAGGCGGCGGAACAGCACCGGCGTCCAGTGGAGGCGGAGCTTGCCGTAGCGCTCGGGGTGCGCCGTGATGCGGTGCCACGCCAGGTAGCAGAACGGCGACGGGTAGGTGAAGTAGACCGGCGTGGCGTCCACGCTTGCGCGATGGAGGCTCCCGTCTTTGGGCTTTAGGCGAACACCGCCTGGAGCGTCCCGGTCCACACCGGCCCCATCTCATGGTGGAAGACCGGGTAGGCCTCCTCCACCCCGGCCTCAAGCTGGAGCGCCGCGTGGTGCACCGCCTCCAGCAGCGGCCCGGCGGACTCGGGGGACTCGACGAGGAACCCCTTGGCGAGGCGGCTCACGCGGACCTCGGCGTAGGGCTCGATGGCGGACTGGAGGGTGCGCTCCAGGGTGCGGCCGAGGTCGCCGGCGAGCCAGGCGGAGTAGCGGACCGGGACGACGATCCTGTTGGCGGACTGCGGGGGGTGGGGTTGCGCTCCCATGCCCCACCCAACCACGGCCCCCACGAAGCCTTGCGCGGGGGCGGCATGGAATCGCACAGGCCAAGGCCTGTACCACTGTCGACGTCGCCGCGGCTACAGTTTCTTGACCTGGTAGTCCACGATGCTCTCGAAGACGGCGCGGCCGTCCCCCACGTCGTGGCCCAGGCCGACGTCGAGGCCGGTGCGGGTCCAGTCGGGGTGGCCATGCCGCCAGAAGACGCGCTCCGGGTGCGGCATCATCCCGAACACCGTGCCGTCGGGGTTGCAGACGCCGGCGATGGCGTGCGGCGCGCCGTTGGGGAGCCACGGGTAGGCCGGCTCCTTGCCGCCCTCCGGGTCCGTGTAGGTGAAGACCACCTGGTCCTGGTCCTTCAGGCGCTTGTAGTCCTGCTTGGAGGCGAGGAGGAACTTCCCCTCGGCGTGGCTGGTGATGACGGTGCGCACCGCGTCGTGCGGGATGCGGGTGGTGAACCTGCAGGTGCCCTGGTTGACGTGGCGCAGCAGGCTGGGACGGCACTCGTAGTGGCCGGAGTCATTGAGGTGCAGCGCCGCCTTCGGGGTGTCCGCCATCGGCTTGCCGTCCAGGGCGGGCAGCACGCCCAGCTCGACCATGATCTGGAAGCCGTTGCAGATGCCCAGCATCGGCTTGCCCGCGCCGATGAACTCCTTGAGGTCGGGCGCGAGGCGGCTCTTCATGCGGGCCGCGAGGATGGCGCCGGCGCGGACGTAGTCCCCCGCGCTGAAGCCGCCCGCGATCCACAGGCCGTCGTAGTCCGACAGCTTGCGGCGCTCCTCCTTGGCCACGTCGTCGCCGGTGAGCTGCTTGAGGTGGACAATCTCGGCCTGCACGCCGACGTCGCGCATGCACTGGGCCGACTCGTCCTCGGAGTTGGTGCCCTCGATGCGCAGGACGGCCCACTTGATGTTGCGCTTGTTCATGCGGCCACCCCTTTTCGAACCACGAATTTCACGAATTGCACGAAGCCCACGCCCGAGCAGCGGTTCGTGGAATTCGTGAAATTCGTGGTTCCGAGGTGAGTCATGCGTCGACCCCCATGAGCTTGGGGAACGCGGCGCGCCACGCCTCGCGGCACCTCTCCGCGCTGACCTTGACGAGCTCCTTCTTGCCGTCCACGATGGTGACGGTGGGCTTGGCCGTGACCTCGCCCAGCGGGTAGAGCGTGCTGCGCAGGACCGGGTGGTCGAACAGCTTGAGCAGGTCGCGCTCGTGGCGCGGCTCGACCTCCAGGATCCAGCGCGAGTTCGACTCGGAGAACAGCTTGTGGTCGCTGCGCATCGGGCCGGGGCTGAGGTCGCGCTCGTCGCCGAACGCGCCGAGGGGGGCGAGGTCGGCGGTGGCGCCCAGGCTGCCGGCGAAGGCCATCTCGGCAAGGGCGACCGCGATGCCGCCCTCGGAGCAGTCGTGTGCGCTGCGGACGAGGCCCTTCTGGATGGCCGTGACGAGCAGGTTGGCCAGCGTCTTGAGGATCTCCGGGTCGGTCTGCGGGACGCGCTCGCCCTCCAGCCCGAGCTTCTCCAGGTAGAGGCTGCCGCCGAGGTCGCGGTAGGTGTGGCCGAGCAGGAACAGCTTGTTCCCCGCCTGCTTGAGGTCCATCGTCGTGGCGTGGGCGAAGTGGTCGAGGATGCCAATGCCCATGACCGTCGGGGTGGGCGGGATGGGGCCGCTCGGGCCCTCGTTGTAGAGGCTGACATTGCCCGACGAGTAGGGGACGTCGAGGACGCGCGCCATGTCGCCGAGGCCGCGGGTGGACTCGTACAGCTCCCACATCCGCTC
>JBHELM010000131.1:0-5193 GCA_046352715.1 Thermoplasmatota archaeon
CACCTGGCCGCCCGCGATGGGCTGGCCGTTGGCCTCGTCGAGCAGGTAGCCGGACACGACGGCGTCGGGCGCCGGGCGCTGCTGCAGCGCGATGGTGACGCGGGTGGTGCCGTCGGCGGCGAGCCGCAGGGTCTGCGTCCAGCCGTAGTGTTCCGGCATGCAGGGGACGTAGGGGCTGTCCGGCGCCTGCGGGCAGTCGCGGTACGAGTCGTGGTAGGCCTGCACGATGGCGTAGCCTGGGGTGACGTTGCCGCGGAAGGTGCCGTCGGGGGAGAGCGTGATGGCGCACCCGTTGTCGTAATTGGGGGGCGACGGCGCGATGGCGATGCCTACGGAGCCGTCGTCCGCGCCGCCCTCGGCGGGCATCGGCTTCGGCGGCGGGGTGCCGTCGGCGGAGGGTTCCTGGCTGCACTCGTAGATGCCGTAGGCGGGCGACTGCACGGAGATGGAGACGAAGCGCAGCGGCTTGCCGGTGGCGGCGTCCACGACCGTGCCCTCGACGTGCGCCGTCTTGGCGGGGAACTTCAGGAGCTGGATGTCCAGTTGGCGGTCCTCGCCCTGGGCGACCTGGAGGTACTTGTTGTAGGCCGCGTAGCCGTCGAGGTAGACGCTGACGGAGATGCCGTCGCCGCCGAAGATGCGCATGCTGTAGCGGCCCGCCCCGTCGGTGGTGGTGGAGTTGGAGCCGCCGCCGTAGCAGCAGGGCCGCATGTAGGCGGGGCTGGCAGTGCTGCTGCCCGAGGATGCGGTGCCGGAGCCGCCGCTGGGCCCGGAACTGGCGATGGCGGGCTGCGGCTGGACGGAGTAGCAGCAGCCGCCGTTGCTGTAGACGTTGACGAGGATGCCCTTGAGCGGGTGGCCGTCCTGGTCCGTGACGGTGCCGTGCAGGACGGCGTCGGGGCGGGGCGGGGGCGGCACGGTGAACGCAAGCGGCTTGCTGCCGTCGACGAACCGGCTCTCGGAGAGCACCGCGCGGCCGTCCTTCTCGATGGTGAAGGAGCGCTCGCCGGCCTCGGTCTTGAGGGCGAAGGCGCCGCCCAGGTCGGTCATGGCGTCGGTGCCGCCGACGGTGGGGCCGCAGCAGGCCAGGACGCGGGCGTAGGCGACCGGGGCGCCGGCGGTGTCGACGACCTTGCCGGTGACGGTGATGGGCTGGGGGCGCAGGCCGACGTCGCGCGTGGTGGCGCCGGCGACGGTGACGTTGAGGCTCGCGGCCTGGTAGCCGGTGCGCGCCACGCGCAGGGAGTAGGCGCCGTCGGCGAGGGCGCCGAACTGGTAGCTGCCGTTGGCATCGCTGGTGGCGGTCGTGTCCACCGCGCCGACGAGGGTGCCGCCGACGCCGGGTTTGGTGAGGCGCAGCATCGCTCCCGCGAGGCGGGAGCCGCAGCCGGCGGAGTCGCCCGGCGCGGGGGCCTTGATGTAGTAGACGTTCTGGTCGACGGAGCAGACGGAGCCGGCCAGGCTGGAGGTGCCCACCTGGGCCGCCGTGGGGTGCGGCACGGAGGCGAGGGCGCTGAGCAGGAAGACGGCGGCCAACACGAGGGAAGGCCCGGACGTTCGGTCCATGGCCCGGCATGTGTCCCAGGGACTATATGAAGTCCGGTTGGCGGGCGGGGATTTTCCCAACCGTGCCTTCCGGAACCAAGGATTCCACGGATCTGTGCAATCTGTGTTCGCCCCCTGCTGGGAACCGAATCCCATGCGGCCTAGAATCCTTTCTCCAGGTGCGCCGCCATGCGCTCCTGCACCCGGCGCAGCACGTCCAGGTTGTCGTACTTCCCGGTGGGCTTGCGGGGCGAGCGGATGGCCTTGTCCAGCAGCGGCAGCGCCCGCGTCAGTTCGTCGACGATGGTGACGTCGGCGGTGCGCGCGGTGCGGCTGAGCGGGTTGAGCTCGATGGTGATGACGGTCTTGCCCATCTTCTTGAGCGCTTGGCAGCGGTCGCCGTCCTCGAGGGGGACGAGGACGACGTCGGCGAGGCCGATGCCGTCGCGGCAGCAGAGCGCGCGGTCGCTGTCCAGTCCGGGGATGCGGTAGTCGGGCTTCTTGCCCAGCACGGTGCCCTTGATGGCGCCGGCGCGCTCCAGGATGCCGACGAGGGTGGCGACGCGCTCGGGGGTGCGGTGGAAGAGGTTGACCTCCAGGGTGATGGAGGGCCAGGCGCGCGCGATGGCGTCGCACTGCCCCGCGGCGAGCGCCACCACGTTGCCGTTGAGGGAGAGGACGGGGCGCTTGGCGGCGCGGATGCGGCGGGCGGCCTCGTGGATGGCCTCCAAGGCCTCCGGCGGCGTCTGCTCGCCCAGCAGGTAGTCGAACGCCTCGCCGCGGCCGTGCGCGATGAGGCCGGTGGGGTGGACGATGCCGGCGGCGACGGCGTCCTTCATGCGCTCGCGCACGCGCAGGCTGGCGGCGCGCGGGTGGTCCGGTGGGATGTTGGTCGCGCCGGGGGCGGGGGGCGGCGAGGGGGAAGGCTCCTTCCCGCGCCTTTCGGGGGGTGCGCCGGCCAAGTCGGGCTTGCGGCGGCTGAAGGTCCGCTTCAGCTTCGCGGCGGGCGCCTCCTTGCCCGTCCTCTTCTCCTTGGCTGGCGCCGCGCTCATGCGGTTCCCCACTCCAAGGACAGGTCCTTGCCGGGCGCCTTCTGGGTGAGCCATCCGAGGCTGACCCTATCCGCCCAACCGTATTCTAGGATGTTGTCCGGGCGGATGCCGCCCGAGGCCTCGACCTTGACGCCCGGCGCCTCGTTCCAAACGGCCTCCGCCCACGCCTTGCCGGTGGCGGGGGGCTGGTTGTCGATGAGGAGCCAATGGGCGCCCGCCTGCGCCGCGGCCAGTGCGTCGGCGAGCGACTCCACCTCGCAGGTCACGGTGAGGCCGGGGTTGGCGGCCAAGACCTTGCGAACCGCCGCCGCCACGTCGCCGCCGCACGCCGCGAGGTGGTTGTCCTTCACCATCGCCGCGTCCCACAGGCCCTTGCGGTGCGCGTCGCCGCCGCCGATCTCCACGGCTTCTTTCTCGAACGCGCGGAAGCCCGGCGTCGTCTTGCGCGTGGCCGCGACCATGGCCGTGCAGCACGCGGCGGCGAGCGCCTCGGACAGTTCGCGGGTGAGGCTCGCCACGCCGGACATCCGGCTCAGCAGGTTCAGCGCCACGCGCTCGGCGGAGAGGATGGCGCGCACGGGCCCCTCGACCCGCAGGACGGTGGCGCCGCGCTCCACCCA
The DNA here is from genome assembly GCA_046352715.1 of Thermoplasmatota archaeon. Taxonomy (GTDB): domain Archaea; phylum Thermoplasmatota; class E2; order JACPAO01; family JAHFTW01; genus JAHFTW01. The sequence goes on from JBHELM010000131.1 coordinate 3,218, forward strand.
CTGCCCGTCGGGGGCCGCGGCGGTGGCGGTGGCGCCCAGGCGGCGGAACAGCTCCGCGGCGTGCGCGGTGCCGGCGACGAGGAGACGCTCGCGGGCCACGACACTGGCCGCACCCCTCGCGGTCGGGGGGAACAGGGCGTTGGCCGTCACGTCCCCCGCGCCGACATCCTCCTCGAGGTAGAGGGCGAGCCAGTCGGGCGCGCTTGGACCGGGCTGGCTCACGCGGCGGCCGACGGGAGCCGCCTTTTTGCGGCTTGCCCTCAAGCCGCCCCGCCAAAGGGGTTATGGGCGCGGCCGCGGGTGCGGCGGCGATGAAATCCTCCTGGCTCCTCCTGCTGGTGCTGGCGGCGCCCCTGGCGCAGGGGGCGATGACCCTCACCGCCACGCCGCCGGACCACCCGCTCGCGCCGGACCTGGAGGTGGGCGACCTCACCGTCGTGGTGGCCGTGGACTGCACCGACCTCGCCACGCGGCCGCCGGACCTGACCCGGCCCGGCGACGTCACCTTGGCCGTCTCCGCCGACAGGCCCGGCACGCAAATCAGCGGCCCGCTCAAGGTCCCCGTGCCGCTGGAGCCCTGCGCCCAGCCTGGAGCCACCCAGGCGACGGGCACCGTGAAGCTCCAGGTCAGCTTCACCCGCGAGGCCCCCGGCGAGACGGACATCAAGGCCACCGTGACCGGCACCCTGCCGAAGGCCGGCCAGCCCAAGCTTGAGGCCTCCGCGAGCGCCATCCTCCAGGCGGCCTACACCAGCCTCCTCGTCGTGAGCGTGCGGGACACCATCCTGACCACGCACGGCAAGGAGGCGGTCGCGCACGTGGAGGTCCACAACGCCGGCAACGCCCCCACCACCGTGGAGTTCACGCTGGCCAGCGAGCCGTCGGGGAGTGTGGACGCCCTCCTGCCCGGGATGCTCCTGCTCGCGCCGCAGGCCAACGCGACGGCCGACCTCGTCCTGCGGGGGCACGGCTCCTGGCGCCAGGACACCGTCCGGGTCGTCCTGACCCGCTCCTCCGCCAAGCACCCCGCCATGAAGGGCGACCCGGTCGCCGTCAACTTCCTGGTGCGCAACGGCGACCTCGTCCTGGGCGTCCCCTCCACCGGCCCCGTCCTCGCCCTCGCGCTGGTGGGCTGCGCCGCCGTCGCCTCCCGCCGCCGCGCTTAAGCGCACCCCCCTCGTCGCGGCGGGCATGAACGTGGGCATCGTCGGGTGCGGCGCCATCGGCTCCGAGGTCGCGCGCGCGGCCAGCGCCATGGACGGCATCGACGCGGTGTGGCTGTTCGACGTCGACCCCGACGCCACCCGGCTGCTGCAGGGGCTCCCCCGCGTCCGGGTCGCCAAGTCCGCCGCGGAGCTGGCGCAGGCGTGCGGCCTCGTCGTGGAGGCGGCCAACAAGGGCGTCGTCCAGACCGTGGTGCGCGACGCGCTCGCCGCCGGCAAGAAGGTGATGCTGATGACCATCGGCGCCCTCGCCGACGACGCGCTGCGCGAGGAGCTCCTGGGCCTCGCCCGGAAGACCGGAGGGAACATCTACCTGCCCAGCGGCGCTGTCATGGGGGTCGACGGCGTCAAGGCCGCGGCGGAGGCGGACCTCAAGTCCGTCACCCTCGTCACCACCAAGCCGCCCGCGGGGCTCGACCAGAAGACCGACCGCTGGACGCTGCTGTTCTCCGGCCCCGCCCGCGAGGCGGTGCAGCGCTTCCCCAAGAACGTCAACGTGGCGGCGACCCTTTCGCTGGCCGGCCTCGGCTTCGACCAAACCCACGTCCAGGTCGCCATCGACCCGCTGGCGACGCGCAACTCGCACAAGGTCATCATCGAGGGCACCTTCGGCCGCGCCCGCATCGAGGTCGAGAACCTGCCCAGCCCGGCCAACCCCGCCACGAGCTACCTGGCCTCGCTTTCCGCACTCGCCCTGCTGCGCCGGATTGTCTCGCCCATCGAAATCGGCGCCTGAGCCGCGCCCCAACCCCG
>JBHELM010000132.1:0-13357 GCA_046352715.1 Thermoplasmatota archaeon
CTTCAGCACCAAGGCCATGCGCTCCAAGGGCGGCATGAAAGTCATCGAGGCGGCGTGCGAGGCGCTCGGCAAGCGCCACTACGACCACATCGCCGAGTACGGCGCCTACAACACGGAACGCCTCACGGGCCGCCACGAGACCTGCAGCATCGACCAGTTCCGCTACGGCGTCAGCGACCGCGGCGCCAGCATCCGCATCCCGCTCGCCGCCCAGCAGACCGGCCAAGGCTACCTCGAGGACCGCCGCCCGGCCGCCAACATGGACCCCTACCGCGTCACCCGCCTCATCCTCGAGACCGCCTGCCTCGACGCCAAACCGGTGCTCGGCGGCGTCAAGAACGGCGAGGCAAAAGGGCACGCCATCCTGTCCGCCGCGATGGTCCGCGCGCACTAGGCGTCTTCCTCATTCTCTTCCCCTCTTCCTTTGCGTTTTTTCGCCTTCCGAACCATGGATTCCACGAATTTCACAAACCCACGTTCGTGAAATTTGTGCAATCCGTGGTTCGGCCAGGGTCAGCGTGGCGCGATGCGGCCGAAGCTCCCCAGCGTGAGGATGGCTGGGGCGCCGCGCAGTGTCTCCCGCTTGCCGTCCTCGCGCTCCAGCGTGCCGTCGCAGGCGGCGTCGAGGTTGAGGTCGACGCCCCAGCAGGTGAAGCGCCCGCCCCAGACCGGGCCGCCGTCGCCGCCGTAGGGCACTGCCTTGGGGAGCGCCATGCCCGGGGCGCGGAAGGCCATGGTCGCCTTGCGGACGGGGCCGGTGTCGGCGTGGAGCGTGCCGGTGACGCTGCGGCCGTCGGGGCTCTCGCCGAGGGTGAGGCCGCCGGGCGGGACGCGGATGGCCGTGCATTCGGGGTAGCGCTCCGCCATGAACTTGGCGCCGAGGACCGAGTTGACGTAGACCGTCGCGGGGACCTTCGTGCTTCCGCCCAGCACGATGAAGGTGTCGAAGACGCCGTGGGTGGGGCTGCGGATGCGGCACCACTCGTAGCGCCCGGGGATGTGGGCGAAGGGCGCGAAGAACTCGTACACCACGTCCGGCCCGTCGTCGGGGCGCAGGAAGGCCATGGCGGCGTCTGCAGGCGGCGGCTCTTGAAGCGTCCGGCTTGCGTTGCGCATAGGTTCCTGGACTTGCAGTGAGCCAACGGCGATTCAATGAGACACCGAGCCACGCTGCGCAGCCTGAATCCGCGCCATCCGCGAAATCCGCGGTTTCGGAGCCGAAGCACCCACGAACCGCGGCGGGCACGGAACCCACGGAACGTCGTCTTGCGCACCTTCCGCGGCCTCCGCGGTTGCGCCGAACCAGCCGGCCAGACCCGCCGCCGGCGGTTGTCCAGGAACGCCCCTTCGCTTCCTTTGCAGACATCAGACCTGATAACAAACCTTCAGGAAATCGTTGCAGGTCTTCCAGCGGAAGCAAGGGGGATACGGGAGGACTTATAGGAGGCGCCCCAGGTGGTGTGAACGGGATTCGGGATGCACATCCGCACGCCTGCGTGTAGCGCGGGCGCTTGCGGGCGAGCCCCCGGCCCGGACGGCCCCGCTCATGCACCTGCGCGAAGTGCACATGGAGAACTTCAAGACCTTCAAGGGCAAGTATGCCGTCCCCTTCGAGCCCGGCTTCACGGGCATCACGGGCCCCAACGGCTCCGGGAAGTCGAACATCGGCGACGCCGTTATGTTCGTCCTGGGCCCCAACTCGCCGCGCGCGATGCGGGCCAAGAACCTGACCGACCTCATCTACAACGGCGGCCAGGGCGGCAAACCCAGCGAGGCCTGCACCGTCTCGCTGGTGTTCGACAACGCCGACCGCACCATGCCGGTCGACGCCGACCAGGTGACGCTGACCCGCCGCGTCCGCCGCGACCCCAGCAAGGAGTCCCCTGAGGGCTCCGTCTCCTACTTCTACGTCAACGGCCGCGCCAGCCAGAAGAAGGAGTTCATCGACCTCCTGGACCACGCCCGCATCAGCGCGGACGGCTACAACATCACCCTCCAGGGCGACGTGCAGAGCATCTGCAACATGACCGCCGTGGACCGCCGCCGCATCCTCGACGACATCGCCGGCGTCACCACCTTCGACAAGGACATCGCCGTCGCCGACGCCCGCAAGGCCGACGTGCAGGCCAACCTCGAGCGCATCGGCGTGGTGCTGGCGGAGATCGACGCGCGCCTCGCCCAGCTCGACAAGGACCGCGGCAGCGCGCAGAAATACCGCGAGCTGCAGGACGCCATCCGCCGCCTCAAGGGCCAGTCCGCCTGGCGCCGCCGCGAGGACCTCCAGGGCCAGGTCGCGCAGGTGCGGCAGCAGGCCGAGAGCTTTGCCAAGGACCGCCAGAAACAGCAGGAGCAGCTCGCCGCGCTCCAGGAGAAGCACAAGGACGCCCAGGCCCGCCTCCTGGAGGCCGAGACGCGCATCCGCGAGGAGGGCGGCGAGGAGGCGCAGAAGCTGCAGGAGAAGGTCACGCAGGCGCACGGCGAGATGACCCGCCTGGAGGAGAAGACCAACTTCGCCAAGGCCGAGCTCGCCACCGCCCGCGAGGCCGTGCAGCCGCTCGCCGACGAGCTGCGCCGCATCGAGAAGGCCATGGCCGGCGAGACCAAGCTGCGCGACCAGTGCGCCGCCGAGCACGCCGCCGCCAGCAAGCGCCTCGACGCCGCCAAGAAGGAACTGGAGCAGGTCCGCACCGCCATCAGCAGCAGCGACAAGGGCGCCATGCGCGTCAACCAGGAGCTGTCCTCGCTCAAACAGGAGCATGAGGCGAAGCAACTCGAACTCCACGAGGCCAAGCTGGAGGCCGACCGCACCGCCGAGCGGCTGCGCGCCGCCGAGAAGGCGCTCGCCGAGACCACTGCGCAGGCCGAGGCCGTCGCCACCGACCTGGAGGAGACCACCTGGCAACTCAAGGAGCTCCGCCAGAACGCGGGCGGCGCGGGCAAGAAGCGCAAGGAGCAGGAGAAGCGCCTCTTCGAGCTGCGCAAGCTCCAGGGCGACCTGATGAAGCAGGCCGAGGACCTGGAGCAGCGCATCCGCCGCCTCGACCGCGAGCGCATCGAACTGCAGGCCAACGAGGCCGCCGCGGCGCGGGCGCAGGGCGGCTACGGCCGCGCCGTGCAGGACGTCCTCGAGGCCCGCGACAAGCGCGAGATCAAGGGCATCGTCGGCACCGTCGCCGAGCTGGCCAAGGTGGACAAGAAGTACACCGAAGCCATGCAGATTGCAGCCTCGGGCCGCCTCACCGCCGTCGTGGTGGAGGACGACGCCGTCGCCGCGCAGTGCATCGACCTCGTCAAGCGCAAGCAGTCCGGCCGCGCCACGTTCCTGCCGCTCAACAAGATGGTCCCCGGTCGCCCCTCCGGCCAGGCGCTCATGAAGGTCAAGGAGCAGGGCTCGCTCGGCTTCGCCATCGACCTCATCGAGTTCAACCCCCGCTACCAGAACGCGTTCTGGCACGTCTTCCAGGACACCCTCGTCGCCGACACGATGGCCAACGGCCGCCGCATGATGGGTGGCGTCCGCATCGTCACCCTCGACGGCGAGCTGTTTGAGAAGTCGGGCGCCATGACCGGCGGCAAGAACGCCAAGGGCAAGGGCGCAGAGGAAGTGCAGTTCACGAACGCCGACCGCGGCCGCCTCGACGAGATTGTCGTCGAGATCGCCAAGGCCGAGGCCGCGCAGCAGGACGCCGTCGCCCGGGCGCAGAAGGCCCGCGAGGAGTCCGACGCCCTCAACGCCGCGCTGGCCGCCGACGGCGCCGCCGGTGCCAGCCAGGAGGACCGCCTCAAGGAGCTGGAGCGCAAGGAGGCCACCCTGGCGGAGCGCAAGGCGATGCTCGCCGCCGACCTGAAGGGCTTCGCCAAGGAGCAGAAGGAGCTCGACGCCACCGCCGCGAAGCTGGCCACGCTCATCGAGGGCCACACGACGCGCCTCGCCGAGATGGAGACGCTGCGCGTCGAGAAGGGGAAGCTTCTCCTCAAGGGCACCGGCAAAGAGCAGCGCGAGCGCGTCGAGGCGCTGGAGCGGGAGGTCCAGTCCCTCACCGAGGCCGTGCTGAAGGCCGAGAGCCGCCGCGCCCTCGCCACCAGCCAGCTTGCCTTGGTCGAGGCCCGCAAGGCCGAGGTCGCGGGGCAGTTGGCCGAGAAGGAGGCCGGCGCCGAGCGCTTCGCCGCCGACATCAAGAGGTTCACCGAGGCCTACGCCAAGGCGAAGGCGGAGATCGAGGCGCTGATGAAGATGCAGCGCAAGGCCACCGGCGCCGTCAAGGGGCTCCAGGACGCCAAGGACAAGGCGTACCAGGAGATGGTGGACCTCAAGGCCAGGATGGACAAGGTCGCCGACCGCGTCGAGACCCTGTTCGGCATGGTCGCCAACGCCAACGGCAAGCTCCCCGCCCTGGAGGAGGCGCTCGGGGACGCCCTCGTCGACCTCAAGGAGACCCCGTTCGAGCCCAAGGGGGACGAGGCGGTGCCGCCGATGGAGGACCTCAAGCGCGAGCTCCGGAACCAGGAGGCGAGCCTGGAGCGGCTCGGCCCCGTCAACATGCGCGCCCTGGAGGACTACGACGCGGAGGACACGCGCCGCAAGGACCTGCGCGCCGAGGTCGCCCGCCTGGAGCAGCAGCGCGAGGAGCTGGTGGCCCTCGTCGCGGAGATCACCAAGAAGAAGAAGGCCGCCATCCTGGAGGTCTTCGTCGCCATCAACGAGAACTTCGCCGCCGTCTACGCCCAGTTGTCGGCGGGCGGGCAGGCCTACATGGAGTTCGAGGACGGGGAGGACCCCTTTGCGGGCGGCCTCATCCTCAAGGCGCAGCCGATGGGCAAGAAGGTCACCCGCCTCGACGCCCTCTCCGGCGGCGAGAAGTCGCTGACGAGCATGGCCTTCATCTTCGCCCTCCAGCGCTACGACCCCTCGCCGTTCTACTACTTCGACGAGGTTGACCAGAACCTCGACGCCGTCAACAGCGAGCTCTTGGCCAAGATGATCAAGGACAACGCCCGCTACGCCCAGTTCATCGTGGTCTCGCTCAGGAAAATCACGCTGAAGGAGGCGAGCCACATCTACGGCGTCACCCAGCAGGTGCCAGGCCAGAGCGAGATCATCGCGCACTTCGACATCGACACCCTGCGCGACGAGGAGTCCGAGAAAGGCCCAGCCGGAGGCGGAACGCGCACCGACGACGGCACGCCGCCGCCCCCGCCCAACGCCGTCGCCGCCGCCCGCAAGGCCGCCAAGAAGGAGAAGCCCAAGCCGGCGCAGGAGACCACCATCACGCAGCTCATCGAGCGCGCCGTGTCCGTGGAGGTCAAGAAATGAGCGCACCGACCGAGCAGGGATTCCGGGGATTCCAAGGATTTCGCGGGGCCATCACCTATCCCCGCAATCCCCGGAATCCCTGCGTCGTAGGCGCGGAGGGGGAGTCCTGATGCCGCCGAGGCAGACGCAGTTCACCGACCCGGTGGTGCGCCCCCAGCCGACGCAGGCGACGCTGCACACCGCCAAGGTCGTGCAGCACCTGCTCCACCACAAGGCGCTCATCGGCGACGACGACGACGGCCGCAAGATGACGGACTACATCGAGATGGTCACCGGCAGCCAGGATGGCGAGCACGTCGCCATCAAGGACGGCTTCCACCGCGACCTCGCCATCGCCTTCGAGCTGGTCATCCAGAACCACCTCGACCCCTGGGACCTCGACCTGAGCAAGTTCGCGCAGATGTACCTGAAGGAGGCCAAGGCTCGCGGCGTCGACCTCGTCACCGCTGGCCGCATCATCCTGATGGCGTGGACCGTCCTCAAGCTCCAGTCGGACGAGGTCGCAAGCCGCGCCGTCATCCGCGCCGAGGCGTCCACGGACTCCGGCTGGGAGGACATCCCCGACTTCGGCTGGTCGTCGGACCAGGTGGACTACAACGAGCGCATCTTCGCCCTCCCCAAGGCGCCCATCGACGAGAAGATCCGCCACAAGGGCGACCGCCGCGTCACCCTGATGGAGCTGCTCTCGGCGTTCGAGGAGGTCCACGCCGAGGCGCAGCAGCGGCTGGTGCTGAACGAGGAGCGCCTCGCCGCCCGCCTCAGCCTCAAGCGCAAGATGCGCGGCCGCGTCGGCGGCATGATGCACCGTGACGACCTGGAGGCGGAGGTGGCGGAGACCTGGCAGCGCATCCTCGACTACCCCGCGACGCCGGTGCCGTTCAGCAGCCTCTACGAGCCCACCGCCATCGACGTGGTGCAGACCTTCAACGCCCTCCTGTTCCTCGCCAAGCAGTCTCGCATCACCGTCAGCCAGGAGGAGTTCCCGTACGGGGAAATCTGGGTGACGCCCAAGCTCCCCGAGGCGGCGACCGTCTTGGCAGAGGAGGTCAAGGCATGACGGCCCACGTCGGAACCACGAATCGCACGAAGCCCACGAACTGGACTCAGGCGTTCGTGCAATTCGTGGTTCCCTGGGAGGTGAAGGCGTGACCGGCACCGCCCCCGACGGCACTCCCATCGAGGTGCAGCGCAACTTCGGCAAGCCGACGCGGGCGCAGGAGTTGGCGCGGGCTCTGGAGGAGGCGCGCAAGGCAAAGAAGCCGAAGGGCAAGTCCCCTTCGCCCGCCCAAACCGCGGATGACGCGGATGCCAAGTCCCAATCCGCGCCATCCGCGAAATCCGCGGTTTTGGGAGAGCCGAAGCACCCACGAACCGCGGAGGGCACGGAACCCACCGAAACAAAGTCCTCCGCGCCTTCTGCGGCCTCCGCGGTTGCGCCGAAGCCGGCCAAGAGCATTACCCAATCCGTGGTTCAGTCGGCGCCGAAGTCCCGCAAGATGCAGGTCCGCTTCACCGGCATGAAGCCGATGCACGTCGTCGAGGCTGCCCTCTTCGCCGCCGGCAAGCCCGTCGGGGTGGAGGAAGTCGCAGAGCAGACCGGCCTCCCGCCCGACCAGGTGAAGAAGGGGCTCGCGGAGCTGCAGGCGGCCTACCAGGAGCGCGACACGGTGCTGGAGGTCGGCAAGGCGGGGACGAAGTGGGCGATGCAGGTGCGCACCCAGGCCGCCGAGCCCGCCGCGAAGTTTGCTCCGATGGAGATCGCCCCCAAGCTCCTGAAGACGCTGGCGCTCATCGCGTTCCACCAGCCGATGAAGCAGTCGCAGCTCGTCGACATGATGGGCAGCAAGGTCTACGACCACATCCCCGAGCTGGTGCAGCGCGGCCTCGTGCGCGCCCGCGAGGACGGCCCCACGAAGGTCCTCTCCACGACGGCGCTGTTCCCCGAGTACTTCGGCCTCGACGCAAGCGACCCGGACGAGATTCGGGCGCTGATGGGCCGCCTGGTGGGCATCGAGGCGCCGCCCAAGCCCAAGGCGGAGACGGTCTACGAGGAGCCGCAGGCCCAGGAGCCCGAGCCTGCGCAGGCACCGGCCGAGGCCCCTTCCCTTCAGGGCAAGTGACGTTTCGGCGGCGGGACAAGGTTGCTTATCTTGCCTGCGCGGCCGTGTGGTTGCCATGCGCCGGCTTCCCATCGTCGCGTTGCTCCTCCTGGCCTTCGGCGCGAACGCCGCATCCGCCGCACCCGTCGCCCTGGAGGCCGCCGACCCTGCCGGTGACGTGCAGTGGGCCGGAGGCGAGGCCGCCCCTGCCGGGCGCTTCTCCGCCGCCGACCTGGTGGGGTTCTCCGCCGCGCTGAACCGCTCCACGCTGTCCGTCCAGGTCGCCCACAGCCCCGCCGCCCCACCCGGGGAAGCCCCCTTGGCCGAATCGGTGGTTTACTCCATCTGGTTCACCGCCAACGGGGCCCCGTTCCTCCTGCGCATCGACCGGGCCCTGCCCGCCTATTCCGGGGTCGACCACCACCCAAGCCTGGCGGGGGCCCTGTGGCGTGCCGATGCGCAGGGCCGACCGGACACCCAGGTCGCGCAGGTCACTGTCGCGGAGGAGGGCGACCGCCCGGCGGCCGGCATCCCCCTGTCCCTGCTTGGCGTTGGCAACTCCACGGTCTTCCTCGCCGGGTTCCGCGTCCAAAGCAGTGGCAGCCCCATCTCCCCTCCGGGGCCGGTCGGTGATGCCGCCACCGTGTCCATGGCGGTGTCCGACCTGCTGCCTGACACCGGGGAGATTCCCGCGAACCTCACGGTTGCCGCGGCAGCGGGAGGGGTGCCTGCAACGGGGATGAGAGGTGGCCCGGCCGGTTCTCCTTCCGCCCCCGCCGAGCCGCCGAAGCGGACTCCCTTCCCGGCGGGCGGCTGGCTCGTGCCTGCCCTGGTGGGTGCCGCAGCCCTGGCGAGGCGGCGTCTGCATCCTTGAGCGCAAGGTGTGGAGCGGTTAGTGGTTGATAGCGGAACGCGCGGACCCCCCTTTCTTCACCGCGAAAGGCGAAACGGAAAAACGCCCTTCGTGGAGGTTCACGGGCTCCGCGGTGAAAAACGGGGCAAAAACATCCCCAAATCCCCCTAATCCCAGCTTGGTCAACGACCCCGGAAAGGAGTCTTTATCTCGCGCGCACGCGTACACGCGCGCGAGGCGACCCCCACGGGAGGCCGTGGGCAAGCACACCTGGAGACCTTTTCATGCCAGAATCGCAGCAGGCCAGCAGCTACGGTGCCGACTCCATCCAGGTCCTGGAGGGCATGGAGGCGGTCCGCAAGCGGCCGGCGATGTACATCGGCTCCACGGACGCCCGCGGTCTGCACCACCTGGTGTACGAGGTGGTCGACAACTCCGTCGACGAGGCGCTGGCGGGCTACTGCGACCGCATCCTCGTGGTCCTGCAGAGGGACGGCGCCTGCCGGGTGGAGGACAACGGGCGCGGCATCCCCATCGACATCATGCCCAAGCACGGCAAGCCCGCCCTTGAGATTGTGCTGACCGTGCTGCACGCGGGCGGCAAGTTCGACGAGGCGAGCTACAAGGTCTCCGGCGGCCTGCACGGCGTCGGCGTCTCCTGCGTCAACGCCCTCTCCAGCACGCTCGTCGCCGACGTCCGCCGCGACGGCAAGCACGTCCAGCAGACCTTCCACCGCGGCCTCCCCGAGCCCATGAGGCTCCTCGGCCCCAGCACGCCCGAGCAGCGGGGCACCACCATCACGTTCCATCCCGACGCCACCATCTTCGAGACCACCGCGTGGGACTTCGACACCCTGCAGAACCGCCTGCGCGAGCTGGCGTTCCTCAACGCGGGCGTCCACATCACCTTCCGCGACGAGCGGGCCGACGCGCTGCGCGAGGAGACCTACCACTACGAGGGCGGCGTCGAGGAGTTCGTGCGCTTCGTCAACCGCGGCCGCCAGCCCTTGCACCCCGAGGTGGTGCGCATCGAGGGCCGCAAGGAGAAGGTGAGCATCGAGATCGCCATGCAGTGGACGGACGCCTACAACGAGACCGTCTTCACCTTCGCCAACAACATCAACACCATCGAGGGTGGCACCCACCTCATCGGCTTCCGCGCCGCCCTCACGCGCTGCCTCAACGACTACGGCAAGAAGAACGACCTGGTGAAGGGGTTGGAGTCCGGCCTCTCCGGCGAGGACTGCCGCGAGGGGCTCACCGCCATCGTCTCGGTCAAGATCCCGCAGCCCCAGTTCGAGGGGCAGACCAAGGGCAAGCTCGGCAACTCGGAGGTGCGCGGCATCGTCGAGACCCTCCTCAACGAGAAGCTGGAGGAGTACCTGGAGGAGCACCCGCAGGTCGCCCGCATCGTCGTCGACAAGGCGGTCCTGGCGCTGAAGGCCCGCGAGGCGGCCCGCAAGGCGCGCGACCTCACCCGCCGCAAGGGGGTGCTGGAGGGCGGCGGCCTGCCCGGCAAGCTCGCCGACTGCCAGAGCCGCGACCCCGCCGCCTGCGAAATCTACATCGTGGAGGGCGACTCGGCCGGCGGCTCGGCCAAGCAGGGCCGCGACCGCACGACGCAGGCCATCCTGCCCCTGCGCGGCAAGGTGCTGAACACGGAGAAGGCGCGCCTGGACAAGGTGCTGCAGAACAAGGAGATCCTGAACCTGGTGCAGGCCATCGGCACCAGCATCGGCGAGGACTTCGACGTGGAGAAGGCGCGCTACCACAAGATCGTCATCATGACGGATGCCGACGTGGACGGCGCCCACATCCGCACCCTGCTGCTGACGTTCTTCTACCGCTACATGCGCGGCCTCGTCGACAAGGGCTACGTCTACATCGCGCAGCCGCCGCTCTACCGCCTCAAGAAGGGCAGCCAGGAGCGCTACGTCTACGACGACCGCGCCAAGGCCGTCCTGCTCGCCGAGTGGGACCCCGAGGGCACCGGCAAGGGCATCCAGGTCCAGCGCTACAAGGGCCTGGGTGAGATGAACCCGCAGCAGCTCTGGGAGACCACGATGGACCCCGAGGCGCGCACGCTCCTGCAGGTCACGGTGGACGACGCGGTGCTGGCCGACCAGCTCTTCGTGACCCTGATGGGCGACGACGTCGAGCCGCGCCGCGAGTTCATCGAGACCCACGCGCTCGAGGCGCAGGTGGATGTGTAGCATGGCCGACGACTCTGGACCCAAGACCCCGACGCCCCCGGCCGCCCCCACCCCGCAGGGCGTCTCCGCCCGCCCGGTGGAGTCCGAGATGCGGCAGTCGTTCCTCGACTACGCAATGTCGGTCATCGTCGCGCGCGCCCTCCCCGACGCCCGCGACGGCCTCAAGCCGGTCCACCGCCGCATCCTCTACGCGATGAGCGAGCTGGGCATGGGGCCCGGCTCGGCGTACAAGAAGAGCGCCCGCGTCGTCGGTGAGGTCCTCGGCAAGTACCACCCGCACGGCGACTCCGCGGTCTACGAGGCGATGGTCCGCATGGCGCAGGAGTGGAGCCTGCGCTACCCCCTCGTCGACGGGCAGGGCAACTTCGGCAGCGTCGACGGCGACTCCGCCGCGGCGATGCGCTACACCGAGAGCCGCCTCGCCCGCATCACCCTCCAGCTTCTTGAGGACCTGGACAAGGAGACGGTGGGGTTCGTCCCCAACTTCGACGCCACCCTCCAGGAGCCCGAGGTCCTGCCGGCCGCCATCCCCAACCTGCTCGTCAACGGCTCCGCCGGCATCGCGGTCGGCATGGCCACCAACGTCCCGCCGCACAACCTCGGCGAGATCGTCGACGCCACCGTGCGCCTCATCGACGAGCCCGGCGTGGACGCGCTGGCCCTCATGGACATCGTGAAGGGGCCCGACTTCCCGACCGGCGGCATCATCTACGGCCGCAACGGCATCCTGGGCGAACTCGCCACCGGGCGCGGCAAGATCCTGGTGCGGGGCCGCCACGAGGTCGAGGCGATGGGCGGCGACCGCGAGCGCATCGTCTTCACCGAGATTCCTTACCAAGTGAACAAGTCGGACCTCATCATCAAGATCGCCGAGCTGGCGAAGGAGAAGGTCGTCGACGGCATCTCCGACCTGCGCGACGAGTCCGACCGGCGCGGCATGCGCGTCGTCATCGAGCTCAAGCGTGACGCCATCAGCGACGTGGTGCTGAACCAGCTCTGGAAGCACACCGACCTCCAGGTGACCTTCGCGGTCAACAACCTCGCCCTCGTCGACGGCCGGCCGCGCACGATGGGCCTGAAGCAACTGCTGGAGGTCTTCCTGCGGCACCGCTTCGAGGTCGTCACCAAGCGCACCGAGTTCGAGCTGCGCAAGGCCGAGGCGCGCGCCCACATCCTGGAGGGCCTGCTCATCGCGCTCTCCAACATCGACGCCGTCGTCGCCCTCATCCGCGCCAGCGCCGACCCCGAGACCGCCCTGGGCGGCCTCATGGCGCGCTTCGGCCTCTCGGAGCTGCAGGGCAAGGCCATCCTGGACATGCGCCTGCAGCGCCTGACGAGCCTGGAGACCGAGGCGGTGCGCGCCGAGCACGCCGGCCTCGTCGAGCGCATCGCCCACCTCAAGGCCATCCTGGGCGACCCCAAGCTGGTCTACGCCATCATCAAGGAGGAGCTGCTCAAGGTCAAGGCGGACTTCGCCGACAAGCGCCGCACCGAGATCGTCGAGGGCGAGGCCGGCATCGACGACGAGGCGCTCATCCCCGAGGAGGAGTCGGTCTACCTGCTGACCCGCGAGCGCTACGTCAAGCGGATGCCGCTCAACACCTGGAAGCACCAGCGGCGCGGCGGGCGCGGCCGGCGCGGCATGAAGCTCAAGGGCAGCGACACCGACGTCGAGTCGGAGGCCGCCGCCGACGTGGTGGTGGAGGCGAGCGTGGGCTCGACGCACGACTGGGTCTGCTTCTTCACCAACCGCGGCCGCGTCTACCGCCTCAAGGGCTACCAGGTCCCGACCGGCAGCACCAACGCCAAGGGCAAGCCCATCGCCAACCTCCTGTCGCTGGAGCCGGGCGAGTCGGTGCAGACCATCATCCCCGTGCGCGACTTCGACGAGGCGAACCAGTTCCTCGTCTTCGCCACCCGCTTCGGCCGCATCAAGCGCACCGCCCTCTCGGACTACAAGAACATCCGCGAGAACGGCATCTACGCCGTCATCCTGCGCGAGGGCGACGAATTGCTCGAGGTCCACCGCACCGACGGCAAGTCGGAGATCATCCTCGCCACCCGCAACGGGCAGGCGTGCCGCTTCGAGGAGGGCCAGGTGCGCGTCATGGGCCGGCAGGCCGGCGGCGTGCGCGGCATCCGCCTGCGGGGCCACGAGTCCGAGGACGACGACGAGCCCGGCACCGCCAGCCCGACGGGCGACGACGAGGCCGACACCGGCGAGGTCTCCGACCCCGACGAGGTGGTCTCGCTCGCCGTCGTGGACCCCGGCATGCAGCTGCTCTCGGTGACGGAGCGCGGCTACGGCAAGCGCACCCCCGTCGAGGAGTACCGCAAGACGCGGCGCGGCGGCACGGGCGTCAAGACCATCGCGGTTAACGAGCGCAACGGCAAGGTCGTCAGCGTCCGCCCCGTGCACGGCCACGAGTCGCTGCTGGCCATCATGCGCAGCGGCGTCGTCATCCGCACCGGCGTCGACCAGATCCGCGAGACCGGCCGCGGGGCGCAGGGCGTCCGCGTGGTGTCGCTCGACGGCGACGACGCGGTGACCCAGGTCGTCATCCTGCCCCCGGAGGAGGAAGAGGACCTCGTCGCGGCGGGGGAGCCCGGAGCGGCACCCCCCGCTGCGTGACGCTGCACAATCCGGGGCGGAGCCGGCGCGAGATGGCAGCAGGATGAGACCTCCGCACCACGAGACTTAACTACCGCGCAGGGAGGTCAAGCCACCATGAAGCTGCCCCTTGCCCTCCTGGCCGCGGCCCTCCTCGTTCCGGTGGCCCTCCCCACGGGCGCCGCCCAGGCCACGCAACCCGACGACGCCGTCCACCTGCTCGACGACAACGCCGCCGACGTCAAGATCGACCTCGCGGGCAACGAC
>JBHELM010000133.1:0-5980 GCA_046352715.1 Thermoplasmatota archaeon
GGCGTACTCCTGCTTCTCGGGGTTGAGGTCGGTGCGGTCGCGGCTGACGATGGCCTTGGAGTCGCAGCCCACGATGTCCTTCACGCCGGCCGCGAGCATGATCTTGGTGCAGGCGGTCCCGGAGGCGCCGACGCCGGACACGACGACCTTGAGCGCCTTGAGGTCCTTCTTGACGATCCGCGCGGCGTTGGTGAGCGCCGCCAGCATGACGATGGCGGTGCCGTGCTGGTCGTCGTGGAACACCGGGATGTCCAGCTCCTTCTTCAGGCGCCGCTCGATCTCGAAGCACTTGGGGGCCGCGATGTCCTCCAGGTTGATGCCGCCGAAGGTGGGCGCGACCGCCTTCACGAAGGCGATGATGCCCTCCACGTCGTGGACGTCGATGCAGAGCGGGAAGGCGTCGACGCCGGCGAACTCCTTGAAGAGCTGCGCCTTGCCCTCCATCACCGGCATCGCCGCCTCGGGGCCGAGGTTGCCGATGCCCAGGATGGCCGAGCCGTCCGACACCACGGCCACGGTGTTCTTGCGGATGGTGAGGTTGTGCGACGCCGTCTTGTCCTTGGCGATGGCCCAGCAGACGCGCGCCACGCCGGGGGTGTAGGCGATGCTCAGGTCGTCGCGGGTCTTGAGCGGAATCTTGCTGTGGACGGTGATCTTGCCGCCCAGGTGCGCCAGGAGGACGCGGTCCGAGACGGCCACCACGTTGACGCCGTCCATGTCCTGCAGCCCCTTGCGCATCCGCTCGACGTGCTCGTCCGAGGAGCAGTCGATGCTGATGTCGCGCACCAGGATCTTCCCGCCCTGCTCGGTGCGCACCATGTCGATGGCGCCGATGGAGCCGCCCAGCTCGCCGATGCGGGTGGCGATGCGGCCCAGCATCCCCGGCTGGTTGTCGATCTGGAGCCGGGCCGTGATGCTGTAGGAGGCGCTCAGGTGGGGCATGGGCGCTGGGACCGGCCCGGCCTTCTTGAAGCCCCCGGAAGCCGTCATCACAGGGCATGGGCGGATACGGTGCGTGCAGCTGCGGGAGCCCCACCAGGATGGCGACGGTGGCGTCCAAGCAGGACTGTGCGCCTGCGACCTCCTGCTGGGCTGCCCCTACATTGAATCAAACATTGGATCGCGCGGGGTGAACGGGGGTTCGGTCGAGGGAATCGGGCTACTGGTTGATGGGGCCGGATTTGACCACTATTCAGCCGGCATCGGGGCATCCTGTTCTTTTTTTTGTAATATTGGAGGCTTCGGCGTAAACGGAGGGGCGGCCTATGGCGGCGTTGCACTGCTCCTCGACGGAGGGGGGGACGACCAATACCTGGCGGGTGTGAACGTTAGTTGCTCCCACTGTGGCGTCGGTGTTGTGGGAGCCAATGGAGGCAGTTACCTTGGTGGAATCGGGAGGCTGTTCGACTTCTCCGGGGACGATTACTACCTTGCCGGAGTGAACGTGACTTGCTCGGGCGATTGCTTTGCCGGCTCCTTCGGCGCCAACGGCGGGTCGTCTTTTGGGGGAAGTGCAATCCTCCTAGACTCCATTGGAGACGACTTCTACGAGGCTGGTGTCGATGCGAGTTTCTCATGCTACGATGAGCCTTGGTTTGACATTACTGTCCAATTCGTATGCTTGGTGGGTTCAGAAGGAGCCAACGGGGGCGGATTCCTCGGAGGAAACGGCGCCTTGATTGATGGCTCCGGGAACGACGTCTATCTTGGTGGCATCGACTCCACGGCAACGTGCAGTGTCCGCTACGGGTCAGTGCAAGAAGAAGACCTCGGCATCGGAAGCCTGGGAGTGAATGGAGGGGCCACCTTTGGCTCCGGAAGGCTTCTGGATGCCGGCGGCACGGATGCCTACGAGGCGGGCTTCAACTCCACGTTCTCGTGCTCACCGCGTTCTGGCTACGCGGTCATCACCTTTGTCGGCGGGGTGGGCCAAGCGGGGGCCAATGGCGGAACTGGGGCCTCTCTCGGCTCCGGCCTTCTCCTCGACAGTGACGGCTCAGGGGACCTATATCAGGACGGCGAAGGAGGGAGCGGAACGGACAAGACGGTCCTGGAAAAGGGGTGGGGCGGCGCGCAGATTGATTCCATTGCCGGCATCGGAATGAGCGCCTGCGCTCCCCCGGAAACGGTCGGGGTCCACGTCGATGGACTGGGGTTGTGCATCCCGGTTCCCCCGGTTGGCACCTGCAATCCTCCGAACACGTTTGGGATTCTGGTGGACGGTATCGGCACCTGCATCGACTCGCCACGGCCCGGAATCGAGGCCGTTTGCCGACGCCTGCCAATCTCCGTTTACCCTCCAATCGAAGGCACCCCGGTGTCAGGTTGGATTCACGACGTGAAGTCAGCGCTCCCGTGCCTTGGAAGCTTGGTGAGATGATTTCCTCGAGTCCTATCCAAGGATGCCTAGCCGCCCCGGCTACTCCCGCGCCAGCCGGTCCGACTTGACGCCCTCGGGCTTGAGCTTCCCGAGGACGTCCTGCACGGCGGTCGTCTCCGTCGAGAAGCGCTTCGCCGGCACTTGCTGGCTGAGGCAGTGGATGGCGCCCATGCCCCACACCAGGTCGCGGCAGTCGAGCGGGACCACCGGGCGGTCCCTGAAGCACTGCTGGAGGCGGCGCTGCGCGATGGCGTCGCTGGGGCCGCCGAAGGTCGGCATCAGGACGGCGCCGTTGGTGACGAGGAAGTTGGCGTGGCTGGCGGGCAGCACCTGGCCGTCGTCGGTGTGCAGGTCGCGCGGCATCGGAAGCTCCACCACCCGCAGGGGGCGGCGGTGGGCGTCGGTGCCGGTCTGCAGGAGGTGGAGGTTCTCGTCCAGGGGCGCGTGGTTGGGGTGGTTGGGGTCCTCCTCCACGGCGGTGACGACGAGGGTGGGGGCCACGAAGCGGCTGACGTCGTCGACGTGGCCGTCGGTGTCGTCCCCCTGGATGCCGTCGCCCAGCCAGAGCACCTTCTCGACGCCGAGGTACTCGCGCAGGTGCGCCTCAATGTCGGCCTGGCTCATGTCGGGGTTGCGGTTCTCGTTCAGCAGGCACTGCGCGGTGGTCAGCAGGGTCCCCTGCCCGTCCACGTCGATGCTGCCGCCCTCCAGCACCATCTCCACGGAGTGCAGCGGGGAGCCCACCTGGTCGCCGAGCTGGGCGACGACGCCTTTGTCCTTGAGCAGCGACTCGTACTTGTTGCCCCAGGCGTTGAAGCCGAAGCGGACGGCGATGCGCTCGCGGCGCTCCGGCGGGCCCTTCGTGAGGTAGATGGGGCCGTAGTCGCGGATCCAGGAGTCCTGGTGATCCACGGCGTGGAAGGAGACGTGCTTGAGGTGCGCGTCGTGGACCGCCTTCCTCGCCTCCTCCAGGAGGTCGGGGTGGACGACGAGGTCGACGCGCTGGTGCGGCGTGACCGCCTTCATCGCGTGGAGGAACGTCCCCCGCGCCTGCTCCACGCGGCCGGGCCAGGTGAGCGGGTCGCGCGGCCACA
Source organism: Thermoplasmatota archaeon (assembly GCA_046352715.1). GTDB lineage: Archaea > Thermoplasmatota > E2 > JACPAO01 > JAHFTW01 > JAHFTW01. Next base: position 3,475 of record JBHELM010000133.1, read on the forward strand.
CCAGCCACACCGACTCCTGGCGCTCCCACTCGGCGGGCATCCGGAAGCCGAGCTGGCGGGGGGTCGGGACGGGCCCGCGCAGGGCGACGAGGTCCGCGTTCTGCATGGGTCGCCCAAGGAGGGGACACGACTTGAAGCGAACGATTCAGAAGCGCCGCCGGGCCAGGGCCGCGCCGAGGCCGAGCAGGGCGGCAAGAAGTCCCCCCGCCGGGCTGGCGCGGGCGCCCTCGTTGCGGAACCCCACGGTCGCCGTCCCGACCGCCGTGTGCTGCAGGTTCGGCACCGCCAGCGTCGCGGTGTAGGGGCCCGCCGGGGCGCCCGTCGCGTTCCACACCCACGCCAGGCGGACCGGGTCGAAGGAGTGGTTGTAGGCGTGCCAGGCCTCCTGCCGCGCCACCAGGGCGACCGGCCAGGGGCGGCCGTCGGCGCCGCGGACCTCCAGGGTGGCGTTGGCGGCGTCGACGTCGGAGCTGCCCCACGTCCCCGCCACGGCGGCGGCCAGGACGCGCCCCTCCTCGCCCGGCGACAGGCCAAGCTCAAGCACCCGCGGCGGGGCGTCGGCGAAGGCGCGCAGGTGGGAGGTGTGCGCCGGGTCCGCGTAGGCCGACACGCCAACGGGCTGGACGCCCTGCGCGCAGGCGGCGCCGAGGTCGGTGCGGACCGCCACCAGCAGCGTGTAGCCCTCCTGCGGGAAGCGCGGCGCCCCCGCCCACGCCAGCGGGACGGTGACCTCGTACACGTCGAGGCCGCCGACCTCGCTCCACGCCGCCCCCGCGGAGTCCTGCCGCGCCAGGGTCGCCGTGCCGGAGGACCCCTCGGCCAGGACGCGCGGCCCCGCCTCGCCGCGGTCCGGCGCGAGGTCGCGCAGCGACGCCGCCACGGTGACCTGGGCGGGCAACGGCACGCCCTGCACGGGGGACCGGGCGGCCATCACCCAGCGCAGCTCCAGCCCCTGCGCGGCGGCGTCGACCCCCTGCTGCAGCCGCGCCTCGTCCATGAAGCCCACCCTGCCGCTCCCGGCCTCCAGCAGCACCAGCTCGGAGCGGCCGACGTAGGGGCCGAGGCGGCTGCCGAGCGGGGGCGCGCAGCCGGGCCCCTCCGCCAGTGGGCGCTCCTCCAGGTAGGTCGCGCGCGGCGGCTGGGTGTTGATGCGGAAGGAGGTGCCCCCGGCCGGGTGCAGGAACAGCCGCACCTCCGGCAGGCTGGGCGCGCCCTGGACGCCCTCCGCGGCGGGCACGGGGGCGGCGGGGGCGGGGGGCAGGGCCTGCGCCGCCACGGCGACCAGCAGCGCCAGCGCGGCCCAGCGCGGCAGGGGCACGGCCCAGGCTTGCCCCGCCCGGACATGAACCCTGTGGCCGTGCCGGCGAAGCGTCGCGGGCGCGTCAGGTGTGCGGGGTGTCGGCGTGGATGAGGCGCGGCATCTTGTGGGCTGGCCGGCGCATCTCCTGGCGCTGGGTGGGCCGGCGGCGGCGCTCCGGGGCGCCAATCCACTGCCGGCGGCCGGTCCGCATGGCGCGGTGGATGGCGTGGATGACCTCGACGTCGATGAGCCCCTCCTTGCCGGACGGCTCCGGGTCGCGGCCGCTACGGACGCAGTCCGAGAAGTGGATGAGCTCGGGGGCGACCTGGTCCACCTTGGGGAAGGTGCGCTTGGTGGTGTTGTCGCCGCGCTTCAGGGTCTGCCGGCGGGCGCTCGCGAACTCGTAGGCGTTGTCCAGGGTCAGGAGGCCCTTGCTGCCGGCCACCGTGTAGGTCGCCACGTCGGCGGCGCCGAAGCTGGCGGTGAAGCTGGCCAGCCGCCCGCCGGGGAAGGTCAGGATGGCGCTCACCTGCTCGGGGGTGCCCTTGAAGCGCGGGTCGTCCCCGGTCTCGCCCTCCGCCACCACCGTCACCGGCTCGGCCTTGAACAGGTAGCGCGCGGCGTTGATGCAGTAGATGCCGATGTCGTAGAGCGGGCCGCCCCCCTGCCGCTCGGGCCGGGTGCGGATGCCGCCGGGCTTGACCTGCATCGTGAACGTGGAGGTGAAGAAGCGGGGTTCGCCGATGCGGCCGCCCTGCACCGCGGCGATGGCGGCGAGGTTGGCGGGCTCGAAGTGCAGGCGGTAGCCGACCATCAGCCTGACCCGGTGGCGGCGGCAGGCGGCGACCATCTTGCGGCACTGGTGCGGCGTGAGCGCCATCGGCTTCTCGGTCAGGACGTGGACCCCCGCCTTGGCGGCGCGCACGGCGAAGTCGGCGTGCTGGTCGTTGGGCAGCGTCAGGTAGACGGCGTCGACGGCGCCGCTGCGCAGGAAGGCGTCGTACGCGTCGTAGCCCAGCAGGTGCTTGGCGCCGTACTTGCGCCCCAGCTCGCGCAGCTTGGTGCGGTCGTCCGAGACCAGGGCGACGAGGCGGGAGTTGGGGGCGCCGCGGAACGCCGGCAGGACGGCCGCCTGCGCGAAGTAGCCCAGCCCGACCACGGCGTAGCGCACCGGCTCGCGCTCCTTGCGGGGGAGGCGGGAGGCGG
>JBHELM010000134.1:0-5890 GCA_046352715.1 Thermoplasmatota archaeon
GCCCAAGCCGATGCAGTCCAGGACGCCGGGGTAGGCGGGGCCGGTGCCTTTGTTCTCGGTGAACTGGTAGAAGGGTTTGCTCGGCCGGGTGCCCAGGGTGTAGTTCCTGAAATCCTCGTAATTGGGTCCATGCGTGTAGTGGTTGAGTCCGCTCCACGCCAAGTTGTCGACGTAGGTGGTCGCGTAGGGGGCGCCGTCCGCGTGGATGTAGAAGTTGTTCAGGATCGAGGTGAGCGCCTGGTTTCTCGTCAAGCTCGTAGTGAGGCTGCCCCAAGTGAAGGTGAAGCGGGTCTGGATGCTGGTGCAGACCTGATTCGTGATGGCGACATGGAAGAGGCCGGGCGTGGTGACGGTGCCCAGGGGAATACCGGCTCCGGCGCTCGTGCCAAAAAAGCCGTCATGGAACGAGGTCACGGTGGCGCCCGCGGTGCCGGTGCCACGGACCTGGAAGCCGACGCTGCGCCAGTCGTATCGGTCAGGGACGTTGTTGCCGGTGGCGAGGTTGAAGGTTCCGCCCTTGACGAGAAACTCCAACTGCTGGCCGCTGGCCATCGCGGGGAGATAAACGTCGAAGGAGAACCCGGCATTGGTGGTGCAGAGGTCCAAGTCCCGGCTTTGGCCCACGACTGCGGCGTAGCTGTTGGTCGTCCCCGGCGTGAAGGCAAGAGCCCGCTGGCTGCCGGTGAGCGTTGTTGCGGCCACCGTGACGGCGCCCGTGGGACCGTTGGCGCTCGTGGAGTCGTAGCTGCCAAACCACGACGAGGCGGGCAGGGTGCCGGGGGTCATGCCCTCGAACCCCTCCACGAAGCCCACGCTGCCGGCCTGGGCTTCGCCGCGCGGGGTGAAGGTGAGGCTGCTGCCGACGAGCAGGATGGTCAAGAGAGTGGTGCGGGCGTTCATGGGGTCACGGTTCCTGTGTGGAGGTGGGGGTCGATGGTCCAGCCTTGGCGCATGAGGCGTGCAGCTCCGGCATCAGGTCTCACCCACTGGGGTTTGGGCCGGAGCTTGGGCTTGTTCAAGTGCTGCAACCAGCGGGTCGCGGCGCAGGGCGTCCCGGATGTAGCGTTCCATCAGTTGGCTGACGGTGACGCCTTCCAGGCGGGCCTTGACTTCGAGGATGTTGGCGACGCGGCGGCGGTCGGGTCCGGTGAAGTGGACGTGCTTGACGGGATCGTCGGAGCGGCCTGGTCGCGCCCTTGGCCGCTGGCCGGAGAGTTCCTCCGTGCTCATCCCCCCTTGGAGCCGCGCAGCGGCAGCTCGGGGATGCGGTCGGTTGTTTCGAGGCAGAAGAGGGGGTCGTGGAGGTTCTGGATGACGAAGAGGCCGCGCACGGGGCAGTAGCGTTGGAAGTGGAGGCCCGTGTCGAGGGTGTGGCCCTGGAACCGGATGCGTCGGGGCCGGAAGGGCAAGGGTTTCGTGAAGGCGTCTGTGAAGGGCATTTGCGACCACCAAGCAGAGGGCGGCTTGTCGGCACACCCTGTATGGATTATCGGAATTTGGAATGTTGTTGGCATTAACGACGAGTCTGGCGAGTTTTGCGAGTCTCGCGAGTCTCGCGAGTCTCGCGAGTCGAGCTAGACTCACGCGCCTGTTGGCACCAATGCAGGAAGGCGGCGTAATCCCGTGCGCGCCGACGCTTGGTTCTCGCTTCGTTGCTGCCAAGCGTCGGGCGTTGGTACATCCACGCCATCAAGCCGCCTCCACCGACTCAAGCATCAATGGCGGGGAGGGCACCCAGGCGCCTTCGCGGGCTGGTGGCCGGGGACCGCGCAGCTGCAGTTCGGGAAGGCGGTGCTGGGTTTCCAGGCAAAAGAACGGGTCGCGCAGGTCTTGGATGACGTAGCAGCCGCGCACGGTGCAGTAGCGCTGGATGCAGGCACTCGTGTCGAGGACGTGGCCGTTGACGTAGATGCAGCGGGGACGGTCGAGAGCTTCCGCTAAGGGGCGTGTTGCGGGTTCCATGTCAGCACTTCCGCGCAGACGACCCGGGAGGGCGTCCGTCGGCAACAGCTTGGAACCACTTGAGCTAGTATAAGCTCCATCGGCCAAAATCTCCGGGGAGCCACTTCAGCTAGAAAAAACGGCTCGGCCAAAATCCACAGCAACGAGCCATCCGCGCTGCGGCACGGTCTACGCGGTGGCTTCTGCGCTTGCTGCCGCGCGAGCCGGCATCGGTGCCGAAACCGATTCAGGTGGAGGGATGGCGTAGAGCTTGCCACCGCGCACATCTGGCTCGCGCCGCAAGGCGTCAGCTTTGCGTAGGCTCTTCACGCGGTAGCGCGTTGTGTCCTCTGGCCATCCCCACTCCCGCGCCGCAATCTCGATGACGCGCGCCTCTTCCAAACCACGTTGTTCCAGCAGCAGCCGGTGCAGTTGCGACACCTCAGGCTTACGCAGCGCCGTCCAGCCTTTCCACTCGGCGGCTTTCCGGCTGGCAAAGTAGCAGATGATCTTGCCGTCGCGGCGCTCAAAGACATGGTTCCCGCCGACGAGCAGGTGCATGTGGTAGCTCAAGGTGTTGCGGTGCATCTTCATGATGCGCGCCAAGTCGTAGAGGTTGGAGCCTGGGTGCGCCTGAACCGCCTCCAGGATGGCGGCGCGCTCGGGCGTCAGTTTGGCATGGACTTGGCGACTGAAAAGCCACAGCGCCCACGCCACGCCGAGGCCACCGATGACGGCGACGGGGATTCTGACTTCAGCCCACAAGTGGGCCCAATCGATGCTGGTCTCGTCAAAAGCGGCAACGAAGGAGCCGGAGATGCCCGCACGCAGGCGGTTGGCCTCGGTCCCTGTGGTGAGATGGGCGAGGTTCAGCTCGCCGGAGGCTTGGAAGGTCTTTCCAGCGGGGTCGGGGCAGGCCGCTTTTCCGCAGGCGCCATGGAGGGTTGCATCGGGCAGGCGCAGACGCCCACCTAAGCTCAGGTCAAGGGCATGTCCGCCCGTGGCGATGCCCCACGCCTGGCCTGTGCCTTCCAGCCATCCGGCGGGGGCGTTGAGGTCGATGTACGAGAGGCTCCCCGCTCTCGTTTCACCGACTGCGTCGAAGGACGTTTCCCAACTCGCGCCCGAATCGGGGCACTCGCCTGAACTGCACTCGAGAAGGGAGTTGTGCCAGGCCAGGTGGCGGATGCCGGTGGCCTGCAAACGTAGCGGAACCAAACCGCCTTGCTTGGTGGCCTGGAAGCCCATGGAAGTTTGATCCGAGGAAAGCCACCATTCCGATGGTGGCCGGTCCCGAATAACACCGGGTGGGTAGGAAACCTTGGGGAGCTGCTCGAAGACCAGGTTGCCCGTGGGCGCGTAGTCGAGGCGGGCAGTGGTGTTGAGGGCCGTCAGGGACACGGAGTCGGCCAGCACGAAGAGGACCGCCCATGGCGAGCCAAAGTGGAGCACCCCCTCTGAGGGGCCGAGTTTCCGGGTGGACTCGGGCAGGGGGATAGGAACGCGCTCGTTGTCGGGGTAGGGGCCGGGCCGGAAGACTTGGATGAAGGTGGCGTTGGTCTGCTCGGCGCCCTGCGGCAGGACCAAGTGGAAGCTGGTGGCCTCGGCGCCGTGGAACAAGAGGACCGCCCACTGTGCGTCCTGCACGGTCATGTTGCCGTGCGCTTGGGCGGGGGAAGCAAAGTCTGCCTGCACCATTGCGTCGGCCGAGACTGAAGGCGCAAGCGTAAGGGCCGCCAGGATCAAGACCGCAACGGCGGGCTGGCTGGTCAAGGCATGGGCTCCGGGTTTTGGCAAAGCGTGTCGGAGTAGAACTTGAACACGCCCTCGCCAGACATGGACGGATAATAGGTGGCCGTACCAATGAAGTTGCCCGCTGGCGGCGGCATTAACATGGGCGCCTGCATTGACCCATAGCTCGGGCGACCCGTGACGGCCTGAATGGTTCGGGTGTAGTCGACGTCGAGTTGCCCGAGGCCGCTTCCGTGCAGGAACCAGAAACGGTCCGCAAAGTTATGTGGCTGGCTGGTGCCGTCGTCAAAAATGTTCAGTTTCGAGGCGGGCTGACCCGGGGGTGCCCACGACCATGCCCGTTCGACCAGCGAGCCGCCCAGCGATTGTGGTTGGACCTGGATTTCTGCATAGATGGCCGGGAAGCCGTAGTGTTGCTTCAGGAAGTCTGCAATGTCTTGGTCGTTGATGGCAAAGACGTTCAGGATTTGCAGATGTGTAAGCGCCGTCTGGTTGATGACGCAGGCGGCTGGGATGTCGGCGTTGGTGTGGCCGTCCCACACGAACCGAAGAGGGCCGCGTTCGTAGGGTCCAACGTGGATGCGGTTGCACTCCGCGCCGCCGTAGAAGGTCTGGGTGAAGTCGTTGACTGGATCGTCGGGCTCCCACCCTGGCGGCGGGGTTCCAGGCGCAACCTGTTTCGGCATGGCCTCCGTGGTTGCATCGAAGCCTGTGCATTGGCTCAAGATGATGGGTGGGAAGCCCGTCACGTTGGTGATGACGGGGGGAGGAGGCTGCGTCGTGGTCGTGGTTTCGGTGTGGCTTGGAGGCGTCGAGCCGGTTGTGGTGTCAGTTCCGCCTTGTGTGCGGCCTGAGCATCCGGCCAGCGGGAGAGCGACAAGAAGGAGGAGGGCGAGGGTGAACGTGCGCTCCAAGCGAGTCCCTCCTGATTAGTGAGGGGTGTTGCAGGCTTCAGAGAACCCCGCATAGGCACCCGGACCTCCCATCCCGACTGAAACCCAAATCAGGAAACGCTGGTCCACAAAAATGCTGATGTGTTCGCTGGTGTTGGCGCAGGGACTGGCTGAGATGCAGATGGGAAGGGAGGGGATGATGCAGTTGACGGGAGGAGGCGTCTCCATGGGCGGGAGCGAAGGGACAGGCACGTCCGGCCCCGTGAAGTGCACAACTTCTGCGCCGTTGACCTGCACGTTGACATCGATGGCCATGGCGGGGGGCACCGCAACGACGGCGAAGGCGGCGGCAGAGAGAATGAGGAAGATTGCTGGTCGCATAGGGGTCATCTCCGTGGACTCCAATGGACAAGCTACATGAGGGGGATATGAAGCTTGTCGGCCAAAATCCCCGGGAAGGACGCATGGGAAGGGGCGCGCAATGCTGCCCGATGCAGCGCTTCCCGTGGATTTTAGCCGAAACTGCTTAAGGAGTAATGCCGATTCGCGGGCTTCATGCCACCCGGAAGCCCGTTCCAGTTATTTTGGCGGACTTTGCCCGCGTCACCTTGGAGGCGAAAGCCCCGTTGCTTCTTCACGTCCGGGCCCCGTCAGCACGGCGGTGCGGGCGCGCAGGAGTCCCGGGGCCGTTTTTTCCTAGTTTGGCGCGCACCCCTCCTGTTCTCCGCCAAGCCAATGATGTTGAGGGCCGCCATCAAGCAGGTCAAAACTGGAGGCTTTGTGGCATGAATTGGTCCAACGTGAGCTGGACCAACTGGTTCGGCGCTAGCATAGGGGCTATCATCGCTGCGGCCGGTGTCGTGGTCCTGGTGCGCCAGCGCCGCGTGGGACGCCCAGCCCACTACGGCCTTGCCGCCTTCTTCCTGCTGTGGGGCGCCAGCGTCCTGCTGTCCAACACCAACGAGATCGTGGGCGACGGCCTGCTGGGCAAGGCGCGTGGCTTCTACCGCGCCACCTACATCGTGACCATCCTGCTGGCCCTGAGCGCCAGCCTCGCCTTGCTGTGGACGACCTTCTGGTGGCCCACCACCCCGCCCGGACGCCACGTACTACCGTGGAGCTTCGCAGCCGGCGCCCTGGCCTTCGTCGTGGTGCTGGCCCTCAACCCAGCCACGCTTGTCCAGGGCGCCTTCGTGAAGCCCACCGCCCTCCTACCCGACCTCGGCGAATGGGGCAAGCCCGTGATAGCCGGATCCTCACTCTACGCCTTCATCGCCGCCGCCTTCATCCTGACCGGCAAGCTC
>JBHELM010000135.1:0-11088 GCA_046352715.1 Thermoplasmatota archaeon
CTCCTCGATGATGCCCAGGAGGCGGCGGCGCAGCGGCTGGTCCAGCAGGTCATGCCCGCCCACCCGCCCGAAGAGGGTCGTGGCGGCAGAGGCTGCAAGCTGTCCAAGGAAGTCGAACATGGGTCACCTAGGCGTACGCGGTCCCGTCCACCGTCGGGGCTACGGCGCTGGCATGGCTTGAAGCTTGCTGTGCCGCCTGGGCCGCCAGGAGGGGCTGCACCTGCGGCAGGAGGCCGGGGGTGCGGCGCAGCGCCTCCCGCCACGCCACCTGGGCGTCGGCGGCGGCGCCGGTCTCGCGCAGGGCCAGCCCCAGGACGTAGTGGAGCACGCCGTCGGAGGGCTCGCGGGTGGCGAAGTGGGCCCGGATCTCCCGCACCACGCGCTGGTTGCGGCCCAGCTTGGAGAGGGCGATGGCGCGGCTGATCATAGCGTCCTCGAAGCCGGGGCGGCTGCGCAGCAGGCGGGCGGCGTCGCGGGCGGCGCGCCGGAAGTGGCCCGCCTCGAGCGCCGACTCGACGTCGGCCATCGTGGGCCGGCGGTGCAGCAGGAGGACGACCAGGGCGGCGACGGCGGCGCTGCTGGCCACCGCGGCGACTGCGGCCCAGTAGATGGGCGAGGCGGCCTGCCGGACGGTGGTGCTCTGCGGCACGAGCGGCTGGCCCTGCTCGTCCAGGCCGGTGACCGCGAGCTGGAGGCCCTGCTCGGCCGGGTTGGCCTTGAGGTCGTAGCGGCCGTCCAGGCGGTAGCTGGCGCCCGTGAGGCTCTGCTGCTGGCCGTCCGCGAGCTGGATGGAGCCGGTGGCGTCCTCCATGGTGACGCTGCCGGCGACCGTCTCGACGGCGGGGCCCGACCACTGCAGGGCGCTGGCGGCGTCGACGTTGAACTCCAGCGTCCCGTCGGTGACGAGGACGCGGAGAAAGGTCTCGTGCAGCGCGTGGGCCCGCTCGTCGGTGGGGGCACCGCCGGGGGCGGGGGAGGCGCGCGAGACGCCGCTGCGCAGCTCCTTCTCGACGCCTTGGCCCAGCAGTTGGAAGTCGAGGCCGACCACCTCAAGCGTGAAGGTGCCAGAGAGGCGCAGCGTCGCGGTCTGGGCCTCCGTGAGCACGTGGGAGGTGCCCGCGAGCGCGACGGTCCAGGAGCCGCGCTCGGCCTCCTTGGACACCGGGACGGGGAGGAAGAGGTTGGACCCCTTGTCGTCCTGCTCGTTGATCTCGTGCTGGTCCAGGCGGGGGTGCTGCAGCGCCCTCTGGACCCCGTCGGAGATGTGGCCGGCGAGGGAGAGGCCGGTGCCGGAGAGGATGTGCAACTGGTAGCCGTCGCCGCGCACCCCGGCCAGGTCGAGGCGGGCGTGGTCCGCGGCGGTGACGTCGGGGGCGACCGGCTGGTAGGTGTCGACGGCGTGCAGGGTGTCCACGTCGGTGCCGGAAACGAGGTCGCTGCCGTGCACCTCGTAGCCGTCGTAGTCGAACTGGCGCGCCTCGATGTGGCCCCCCTCGGCGTGCAGGTGGGAGGGGACTTCCTTGGCGAAGCCGGAGAGGGCGAGGAACGTCAGGCTCCCCGACTGGTCCATCATCCCCTGGAAGCGGGCGTCGTTGACGACCAGTTGCGCACCGATGGGCTGCGCCGCGCCCACGGGCGCTGCCAGGAGCGCCGCCACGCAGAGGGCGAGGGCGGATGCGGTTCGGGCAGGGAAGCGCATGGTCAGGGGTGTGGAAGGGGGGTGCTGTTGGTCCCCGACGGGGGGAAAGCGGGCGGCGGCAGGCGGAGCAGGCAGTCGGCGTGGATGTAGACGCCGCTGCCGTCGTAGTCAACGGCGCTGCAACTGGGTCCGGAGGGATGGGGAGCGCTGACGCAGGCGACGTGCTCGCAGGTGAGCAGGGCGTGGACGCAGAGGTAGGTCGGGCAGACCGGCATGGCGGAGGGGTCGGAGCAGACGCCGGTGCCGCACGGGTCGCTGACGCACACGGCCGACGCCACGCACGTGGGGTCTGCCTGCGCCGGCGTGGCGAGGGTCATCAGGGCCAGCAAGACGGGGGCAACACGCAGCAGGCCGCGCACGGTCATGGCAGGCACCGCTCAGCAGCGTTTCTCCAGGGTAAAAGGCTTGCCGCCGTGTCCCATCTGCCGAAGAAGGATGGCTTGGTCCAGACCTGTCGGGTCCGACGTCGGTTTTTCGGCATCCGGCGGGGGGTGCGTGGAACGCTTCTGGGCAATGCCGCGCCGCGTGGACCGGCGGGCCTGCCGCCGTGGAGACCCGTGCTGCCGCTGCGCCCCGTCCAGCCCATCGGATGCGGCTTCTCCTGCGAAGCGCGCTGCGTCGGATGGGGTGGGCTTGGCCCTGCGGCCCCTGGCCAAGCTGGGCGTCCCTAGCCCTGCGACTTCTCGAGGACGCGGACGTGCTCCCCCTTGACGGTGATGGGGATGGGCACCATGGACTCGATGAGCTCCACGGTAATCTCCTCCTTGGTGTCGTCGACGCGTGTGACCTTCGCCTTCTCGCCGCGGAAGGGGCCGGAGACCAGCTCGACGATGTCGCCCTCGGCGATCTTCGCTACCGCGCTGACCGGGGTCAGGAAGTGCGCAATCTCCGAGAACGGCGTGTCCTTGGGCTGGTTGGTCATCGGGTCCTTGATGAGGGCGCGGGCGTAGCTGACGCCGCGCACGCCCTTCTCGACGTTGACGGGGTCGGTGGTCTCGATGAAGACGTAGCCGCGCAGCTCGGCGGGGGCCAGCAGCGCGAGGATGGGGAGCTTGAAGCGGCGGGCCTTGTTGCCCAGCGCCTCGGCGACGCGGCGCTCCTGGCCGACCTGGGTCTTGAGGACCAGGACCTGCGTGCCGGTGAGGGGCTCGGGCTCCTTGTCCTCCTCGAGGGCCTTCTTGCCCTTCTTGGACTTCCTCTTGCCCTCGGCAGGGGCGCCGGGCGTCTCCTGGGTGGTGGCGGGGGCCGCCGGCTGCTTCGCCTCGGCCTTCTTGGCCAGCTCTTCCTTCGTCGGGAGGATGCCCAGTCCGCCTTCGTCGTCCATGCGATTCAGTCCTGCTCCCGCTGGGAAACCAACAGAGCAGTCGCGCGACTAGGGCAGCCTATTTCACGGTTGCGACGGGCACGCCAAGGTCCCCGTCGGCTGCGGCGACGGGCACGGCTGGTCCACGACGTCCGCCAGCCGCACGAAGAACACGAGGTTGTCGCCCGCCAGCGGGTTGTTGGGCGTGCCAGCGGGGTAGGCGTCGGCCGCGGCCATCCAAATCACCCGAGTGCTGGTGGTGGAGAGCCCCTTGAGGCCGTCGTTGAAGCCCTTGATGGTGCTGTAGTAGCCGAGTCCGGGCGCCGCGGCGGCCGTCCCCACGGGGCCGTCGACCGGCGTCCCGGTGGGGGCGGGGCTGGGCAGCGGCTTCCAGTACGCTGGCTCCTCGCTGCGTTCCTGGCCGTAGACGTAGACCGGGAGCGGCTCGTAGGGGACGCTCTGGTACCAGCCCGCCCGGGGCCACGCGCTGTGGTCGAACGCCTCGAGGTTGGTCTCGAACAGGGTGCCGTTCTCCCAGAAGCCGGCGTACCAGACGTGGGCGCCGTGGCCGGGCGTGAGCACCTGGCCCTCCGCGGGCGGGCCGCCGAGGTTGTGGACGAGGCCGCCGCCCGCGCCATCGCAGCCGGCCGGGACCGCGTAGGCGACGCGCCACGTGACGTCGAGGCCGCGGGCGAGGTCGCCGGGCTGGAACCGCAGCCGCTCGAGGCGCTGGCCCGGCAGGGAGGAGCTGAACTCGGTGCGCTCGGCGGGGACTCGCGTGCCGGCGCCGTGGCTGGGGCCCGTGCCGCCGGTGGCGTTGGCGGTGACGCGGGCGGGGAGCGCGGCGTCGAGGCCCGTCACGACGTAGAGGGCGTCGGACGGTTGGCGGGGGTCGGCGCCGGACGGGAGGTCGCCGGTGACGACGGTGGCGTGGCCGTGCTGCGGGCACCCTTGCGTCGGGGGCCCCGCCGCGGAGCAGCCGGCGAGGGCCGCCGCGCAGACCACCAGGGCGAGCAGCGCCGCGCGCATGCCTACGCGGGGGTGATGGCCTTGAGGAGCCACGCCATGAAGAGGTAGACGAAGAAGCCGAGGGCGCCGATGATGCCGATGCCCACCAGCACGATCATGGCGCTCTGGCGGAACTCCTCGGGCTCGGGCTTGCGGGCCATCCGCAGGACGCGGGCGATGCGGCCCTTGCCGAGGCCCTCCCAGCCCTTGGCGAGGCGGTCCTGGACGGTCCAGGCGCGGTCGACGAAGCCGTCGCCCTGCGGGACGTGGTCGGCGTGGGGGTGGCGCGGCGCCGTCTCCTCTTCGATGACGTCGTCCAAGGTCTCCTCGTCTGCCATGCGCGTTCGCCGACTCGTGGTCTTTATTTCAGCACTTCGCCGCGATGACGGAACGTGGTGGGCCAGTGGGACTTCCCTCGGCCCATCACCGATGGCACCGATTTCACCGAAACAACAGCCGCTCATCGGTGCATCAGTGGCATCGGCGGATGGGGCCAGGGGCAAGCGGGGGCAGCGCCTGGGCGCCTGGACGACCGAAGGCTCACGCCTCGTGCGCGGCGTCCCTCGCCTTGCCGCCCTTGCGCGGCGCCACGACCTCGACCTCCAGGACGACCGTGGCCGGGCGGCGGGGCGCCTGGGCGCTGGTGGCCACGACGGTGAACGGCTGGCGGATGCCCTCGGCGGCGTCCTTGGGGGCGATGACCACCACCGGCACCTCTTCCTGGTGGCCGGCGTCGAGGTCGAGCTGCGGCGTGGGCAGGAAGGTGGCCCAGCCGGCCGGGACCTCGGGGACGCGCAGGACCACGGTGTCCTCGTGGCGGGTGATGTTGTGCACCAAGACCGGGAAGACGGTGCGCGCGCCGGGGGCGACGGTGTGCTGCGGCTCGCTGGCGGAAAGGCGCACCGCGATGCGGCGGTTGGCGGCCAGCAGCGACAGGATGACCACCACGGCGGCCACGAGGGCGAGCAGGAGGATCCAGACGTAGGGGCCGACGGTCTCCAGCAGGACGCGCTGCGGGTCGTCGGAGCGCACCGCGGACACGTCGGCGTTGGCGACCGCCTCGGGGTCGGCCGCGGGGCCGGCGACGGGGACGGTGTCGACGCCGCGGGCGTACGCCTTCGCGGTGACGGTGATGCGGGCCTCACGCTCGCTGGCGCCGCCGCTCACGGAGATTTGGAGGGTGGCCTGGCGCGACTCGCCGGGCTTCATGCGGAAGGTGGGCGGGTCGATGCCGGGGGTCCAGCCGTCGGGGGCGCCGGCGACGGTGAGGGCGATGAGACGGGGCTGGTCGAGTTGGGCGTTGCCCGTGGACTGCTCGGTGTTGGTGACGGTGACGGTGACCGTGGCGGGCGCGTCGAGGCCCACCGGGACCGGGTCGGTGGTGGCCTTCACGTCGACGGCGGCGGCGCCCGGCAGGGGCACGCTGGGGACCTGCGCGCCGGCGAGGGCGGGCAGGGTGAGAAGGAGGACCAGCGCAGCGACGTGGCCCAAGGGGATACGCACGGCGGCGCGAACCCGGGGGGCGCTTGAAAGGCTTGGGGGGCCGCAACCCCTATCAACTCCGGCGGCAGCTTGCCCGCGATGACCCGGATGCTCTACATGGAGGGTGGGCTGGAGCGCGGCTACGAGCGCAGCTTCACCGCCCGCGTGGTGGAGGCGCAGGCGGACTACGTCACGCTCGACCAGACCCTCTTCTACCCGCTCGGCGGCGGGCAGGAGTGGGACACGGGCAGGCTCACCGCGGGCGAGCGCGTCGTGCAAGTGCGCGAGGTCACCAAGCGCGGCCCGGTCAAGCACGTCGTCGGCCCCGGCCACGGCCTCGCGCCCGGCGACGCGGTGGCGGGCGAGATCGACTGGGAGCGCCGCTACGCGCACATGCGGATGCACACCGCGCAGCACCTCGTCTCGGGGCTCGCGTACGAGCTGTTCGGCGGCGCGCGCACGGTGGGCAACCAGATCCACCGCAGCCGCAGCCGCATCGACTTCAACCCCGTCAACTTCACCAACGAGATGCTGGCGGACCTGCAGGCGGCGGCCAACGACGCCGTCAAGGCGTCCTACGCGGTGACGACCGGCACGATGACGCGCGACGAGGTGAACGCCGAGCTGCCGCCGGAGCGCACCAACCTCGACCTGCTCCCCAAGTCCGTCACCGACCTGCGCGTCATCCGCATCGGCGCCGGCGTCGACCTTTGCCCCTGCGCCGGGACGCACGTGATGGACACGAAGGAGATTGGCGAGCTGCGCATCCTCCGTAGGACGGCGAAGGGGTCGGGGACGCAGCGCATCGAGTACACGCTGGCCGGTTTGGCGCCCGAAGGCGACGAACCGGCTTGATGGCCGAAGGCCAGTTGGATGGAAGGCTTGGACGAGCCCGACGCCCCCGCCCGGCTCCCGCCTCTTGAGCGGCCAGCAAACCTGAAAGGTGGCGGAAGGTTTGGCAGCGCGATGGTGAAGCCAAAGGACGGCAAGCGGCGCGAGTGCCCAGTCGACTGGACGCCGCTGCAGCCGCGCACGTCGGCCCGCGGCAGGGTGGAGGTCACGGTCGATTCCTGCCCCAAGTGCAACGGCACCTTCCTGGACCAGGGGGAGCTTGGCCGCCTGACCGGCAACCGCGACCTGAACACCCTGCTGACCAAGCACCTTGGCATCGACTCGGACAGCCCCTACGTCTGCCCGCGCTGCGGCGGACTGATGGACGCCGAGCAGGCGGGGGCGGTGCGGGTGGACGTCTGCCTCTCCTGCAAGGGGGTCTGGGTGGACCGCGGCGAGCTTGAGGCCCTGCAGGCGGACACGTCCACCGACTTCGGGACGTTGAGCCCTGCCAAGCAGGCGGAGCTGCACGACGAGCAGCGGGCCAAGGCGCGCGACCGCAAGGCGTTCTGGGGCCGCCTCTTCGGTCGCCGGTCCTAGGCCTGCGCGTCCACCTTGCGCCGTCGCAGGCCCATTGCGTACCAGCCGCCGAAGCCGCCCACCCACGCCAGCCACGCCGCACCCTGCACGATGGTGGGATGGTCGGAGTAGCCGACGAAGACGTGCAGCACGCCGGCCAGCGGGTTCGCGGTAACCTCGGCGCCTGCGCAGGTCTCGTTGACCTCCTCGCCGACGCAGCGGTCGGCGTGCGGGAAGCTGGAGCGCAGGTCCCACAGCAGCGGCGTCTCCTCGACGCCGTTCGCCTCGCCGATCTCCTCCAGCTCGTGGACGGTGGAGACCAGCAGGCCGGCGGAGACGAGCACCAGGAGGATGCCGGTGACGGCGAAGAACTTGCGGAGGTTGACGCGGAGGCTGAGCTGGAAGATGGCGAAGGCGATGAAGGCGGCGAGCGCGAAGCCCAGCAGACCGCTGAGCCCGAGCGTGAGCCAGTCGACGCCCTCGGCGCTGCGGGCGGCGAAGAACGCGACGGTCTCGACGCCCTCGCGGAAGACGATGACGAAGCCCAGCGCGGCGACCAGGCCCCAGCGGCCCTCGTCGACCGCCTTGCGCACCTTCTCCTGCACGCGGCCGGTGACGACGACGGTGTGGCGCTGCATCCAGACGATCATGTAGACCAGGATGGCGAGGGCCACGACGCCGACGGTGGCCTCGAACAGGGCGTCGCCGACGTACTCCTCGAACGCCTCCTCGAAGGCGAGGGCGACGAGGGCGGAGGCGGCGACGCCGAGGAGGGCGCCGAGGATGGCGATGCGGGCCTTGCCGGGGTGGCCGAACCTCCGCAGCATCAGGACGACGATGCCGAGGACGACGAACGCTTCGAGGCCCTCGCGGAGGGCGATGACGAGGGCGGCGGGCTCGAGGGCGAAGGGCATGGTTTCGAGTCGCCGAAATCAAGGGGCTAGATGAAGGTTTAGTCGAGTCGAACTGCACTGGCAAGCCCACGGACTTCGTGAAGTCCACGAACGGGGTTCTAATGGACCAAGACCGCCTTCTTGCCGTCGCGGCTGGCCAGCATGTCCGCCTGGAGGACGCTTTGGATGATGGGGTGGTCCATGCTGATGGCAAACATGCGGGACTGGCCGACGTCGCGGGTGTGGCGCACCATTCCGACTTTCTCAAGGTCGTCCAGGACGCCGTACACTGTTTGGCGCGTGATGCCGGATTTTTGAGCGATTTCGGTCACGTTGTAGTCGCTCGTGGGGTGGTCTCCCAGGAAGTCGAGAAGTTTGGCTCGCGGGGTTCCGCCAAGATAATCTGTAAACATGGACTTACACCAGTGTATGATTGATTGGACACCTTGCTATGTAAGGCTTGTGCCCTGTCCCGTTCCATGCGGAAGCTGGACAAGCATGAGGCGAAGGTCTGCTTCAAGCTCTACCGGCAAGGCTGTTTTGGCAAAGGTCACAAACTGGTTGACACGGTCACCAGCGGCTTTCCCAGCCACGAACTTGACCTGGTCGCTTCCGCCATCAACCGGCTCATCAAGGATGGAATTCTGGTGGCCCACCCGACCAAGCATGGCCAAGCCGTCGCAATCAACGTCCATTTGCGTCTCGAGCTCTATGCCGTTCTCAGAACCATGCTGGACTATGCTTGGCTTCCTAAGTGAACAAAAGCTCAGGACGCTGGTTTCTCGAACAGCACCCGCACCGACTCGCGCACCACCTGCCGCCCGCGGTGCCCCGGCTCGCGGCGCTGGCTGTCGGCGTGCAGCGCGGCGAACCCGGCGGCCTCCCCCTCCGCCGCCAGGGACGCGACGGTGCTGAAGTGCGTCGTGCGGCCGTCCTGCACCCGCTTCGTGTCCGGCTCGCCCTCGACGGGGGAGCCTTGCTGCGCGCGCAGGTCCGCCACCGAGAGCCGCTCCATCAGGAGGTGGCCGCCGGGGCGCAGCACGCGCAAGGCGTCCGCCACGGCGCGGGCGCGGCCCTCCCGCAGCAGGTGGCCGGTGCAGTGGACGTCCAGCACCGCCGTGAACGCCCCGTCCACGAACGGCAGCCAGCCCGCGTCCGCCAGGACCCGCTTGCCGTCCAGCCGCGACAGGACGTGCCAGGAGATGTCCAGGCCCACAGCGTCGACGCCGGCGGCGCGCAGCGGCTTGAGCGCCTTGCCGTTGCCGCACCCCAGCTCCAGCACCGGCCCCGCACCGAGCCAGGGCAGCAGGTCGGCGACCTCGCGCGCCCCGCGCCACGGCGCCTCGTGGTGGCGGTAGAACCGGTCCCACGGGTTCGCCGCGCGCTGCACGCAGCATCGACGGGGCGCGGGGATTTACGGGTTGGGTTGGCGGGCGCTCAGATGGTGGCGCTCCCCAGGACCAGGCTTGGGCCCGCCGCGCTGCTGGGCAGGGCGCTGTGGCTGGCGCGGTAGGTGTGGACCATGTCGAGGCCGCGCGGCAGCAGGGTGCCGTAGCCCACGCCGCCGGTGATGAGGCCGTGGGTCAGCACGCCGACGGCGAGGGTGCCCTTGACGACGCGGGAGGAGTCGAGGACGGCCCCGCTCATGCCCGAGCCGGAGTCGCCGCCCGTGGTCCAGCCGGCGAACGAGAAGGAGGCGCCGCTGCCGCCGAGGGAGACGGAGAGGCGGCCCTGGTCGGCCGGGGTGCGGCTGGCGACGCCGCCGACGGCGGGGCAGCAGTAGGTGCCGTGGCCGTAGTGGGCGATGAGGGAGCCGGAGCTGGTGCCGGTGGCCTGGCCGGTGGGGCCGCCGAACTGGGGCATCCACGGGCGCAGGTAGCTGTTCAGGCTGGGCGGGATGCGGATGAGGCCGAAGTCGGTGCCGACGCCGCCGGACTGGCCGAAGAGGACCGGGGTGTAGTTGCTGGGGGCGCCCGGCATGCCGGTGTAGAGGCGGACGTAGGTGCCCAACTCCAGGGCGTTGTTGAGGCAGAGGATGACGCAGATGTCGATTTCGTGGTTGGTGCGGCTGGGGTCGACGTAGCCACTGTGCGGGGAGGTCTCGGTCTCGTCGCGCACGAGGCAGTGGCCCGCGGTGCCGAGGTAGTAGTTGCCTGTCGAGTCGAGGAACAGGAACGCGGCGGAGCACAGGTAGGCGATGTAGCCAACGACCGGCCCGACCAGCAGGGCGGAGCCGGGGCCGATGCCGTAGTAGAGCTCGGGCACGGCGGGGCCGGTCGGCTCGGCGGCGGGGAGGGCGGGCAGCTCCTCCGGCGTCACGAAGTGCGTCGGGGCCCAGTCGATGCGCTGGCGGAGGGTGGCGGGCGCGGGCGCCGGGCCGACGGCGAAGGCGCTGGGCAGGACGAGGGTGAGGAGTGTCGCGACGCTGAGGGCGCAGAGGGTGGACCGGTGCATGGCTTCGACCTCCAGGCCCAAAAGCGGGCCCAGGGGACCGCACATTGCGGGGACGGTTCATAGCCCCTTGCGAGTCGCAGGGCCCGCACGGTTCCCATCTGCCGAACGCCGCGCGGCGGCACGCAGCAGCCGCTCAAGCCACCGAATCCAGGACCGAATCCGTGAAATCCCGGCCCCCCGTGGATTCGCCGATGGCCCGGCGGCGCAACAAGTCGGAGGAGCGGGACACCGCCGCGCGCCGCATCGACCAACTCCTGGCCGCCGCGCGGGAGGAGCAGTTGGCCGGCCGCGGCGACCTCGCCCAGCGCTACGGCGAGCTGTCGCTGCGCATCGCGCAGAAATACCAGTCCGGCCTCACCGCGCCCCAGAAGGCGGCCCTGTGCCGCAAGTGCGGCGCCCCGCGCTCCGCCGCCACCAGCCGCACCCGCCTCTCCGGCGGCCGCCTCGCGGTGACCTGCCTGGCGTGCGGCCACGTCGCTCGCCGCCCCCTCCACTCCAAGGTGCCCCCATGATTCCACTCAATCCCGACCAAGTGCGCAGCAAGCGCGCCGAGGCCCAGCAGCTCGCCGTCACCTTCCACGTCGGCAAGAACGGCGTGAACGAAGCCGCCGCCGCGGAGCTTCTTGCGCAGTTGAAGAAGCACAAGCTCGTCAAGGTGCGCCTGCTGCCCTCGGCCACCGCCGGCGGGGCAGAGGACAAGGGGCAGGCGCAGGCGCTGGCCGACGCGGTGGGGGCACAGTTGATTGAAGTGCGCGGGCACACAGCGGTCTACTGGCGAGGCTGAAGCCCGAAAACTACGGGAAATGGGTATATACCCCCCCTTCTTCGGCGCAGCTTGC